>CAZDTF010000216.1:0-2405 GCA_964508325.1 uncultured Nitrosopumilaceae archaeon
TTTTTTTTTGATTACTACATTTAACTGAAAAAAATTCCACCAAAACATCTTTAAGTATGATACCGGGACTTTCATCTAAATATCGTTTTAAAAGTGGTACATTTCCTTTAGCAGTTTGTATGATTCTGCCTTGTCGATATAATGAATACATTCTTTTTTTACTATATCTCCAATATCTTATTACTTCAAGAAATTTGTATCTAGGATTACCTTTAGACCTACCTCCAGGTCCAGTTAAATCTCCTTTTGCATATAGTCTTCCGGTTTCTGGTTCGACATATTTGTAAAATTTCTTGACATATTGTTCTGAATACGGTTGGTACATTGGATTCCATTTATATTGATTAGTCTTAGAATAAAACAAAATCACATCATGGACTCTACCAAGTAATTTGCAACCTTGTTTTGTGTCATTATGTGCATTATGTCTTTTCCATATAATTTCATTTCTGAAGTTACTTCTACCAAAGATATTATCTAATTGGATTTTCAAATAATGACATGCATGCCAGTCACAGTGGAGATAAAGAGAACCATCATCTCTTAGAACTCTGTGACACTCAATTAAAACTTGTTTCATGTATTCAATATATTTTTCCAGTTTGAAATCCCAATTATCTTCAAACGAATTTACAATGCCTTTTTTTGAGATTTTCTCATAAGTTCTCTTAGAAAAGAAAGGGGGGTCAAGATAGCACAAATTTACTGATTTTTCAGAAATTTTCTTAAGAGTTTTGTATGCATCTCCACAAATCACACGATTTGGTTTTTTTATCAATGCTCAATAGATGAAATGCTGAGGTTGATCTTAAACCAGGAAGTAAAGGAAAATTGATCTTTTCCTGGTATTTTATGAAAATTCGCTTAAGCAGTTTCATATTTAGAAATCCGATCTAGTTTATGTAATGAAAATAACAAAAACAATAAGAATAAGAATAATAAAAATAATAACAATAATAATGAAACTAAAGTGCGATAAATGTGATCGGGAATGGGATTACAAGGGAAAAAATAGAGTCAAAGCAACCTGTCCCGATTGTCGTAAGTTGGTTCATATCAAAGGAGGAAAAAAACGATGACTGTAAATCAAGTGCTATGTACAAAGGTTGCAATAATAGATAGGAACAGGCAGTACAAAAGATTAAAAACTGGTGTTAGATCATGAGCCTATTGCTAAGAACTACCAAATTTGAACAAAACTTTGGAATAATGGAGGCTAATATTAACTTGAAATCTGGTGAGAAACATGGTTAAAGGAAGTGATCTAGTACTTTGGATATTGCGAAATACACGAACAAACGAGAATATGACCTATACCAGACTCCATAAAACGATCTACCTTATTGAAGAGGCTATAAAAGAGAAGAAACCAGATTTCCAACCATTCTATAAATTTGAGGATTTTATGAGCCATGCAGGTCCGTATGACCAAGAATTACAAGAAGACTTAGAAATTTTATTTGATACTGGCTGTGTGAAAAATATTAAAAACCCCTACGATAAAACAAGCGACACACCGGTTCTACACGATAATGTAAAAATAAGCTTCATGGGAGACAGATATACCAAAAATCATGCTTCAGGAGAACTAGAGGAATTTCTTGGAAAAGAAAATTACAGGGAAATTGAAAAAAAACTCAGCGAATATGACAAGAAACCACAAATAATATTAATCAAAGAATCTATGGAAAAATGGGGAAAAGAACATCCTAACAAAAAAATTGCCGACTTGATTCCACAAGTACAGGGCGGTAAATAATTATTGTTTGTATTTCTAGCCTTATTACCGGTTCTCCAGACTATTGACTTGATCTCTTTTTTTAACGAATTTGGTACTAAATATAAAACAAATTACACACTTACAAAAATCCAAGAAAGTCCTGATAAAATAGTATTTGTGCTAAAATATACTGATCAGCACATAAGGATATGGTCAAACGATTGGACAGGAACACCAGGCAGTAACCGAATTATTCCATTAATTAAACTAGATCATAGAGTAGAATTGAATGATTCTGGTTTGATAAAAATTGGATGCAAAGCTGGTGAAGATTACCATGAATTAGCAAATCATTATGTCAAAATTTGCGATACAATTGCATTAACACTCAAAGATCTAAATTACAAAGTTGCCTTGGAATCACCAAAACAATCTGCACGAATTTTTTACAAATTTGGTGCCACTGTAGATGTGGATGGACTATTTACTCATATAAATTCACACTTAACAAAATTTTTTAATACACAGGTCTGGTTAATAGGAAAACACGTTTCTGATGTAATAGTTGATGTAGGAAAGAGACGGACACCACTGATGGATATGTTCTTCCCTAACGAGAACGGACCTTACAATCTATTATCAGATTTAATAGCTATAATTACGCGTCAGATTAGTTATTTCAGAA
>CAZDTF010000217.1:0-2401 GCA_964508325.1 uncultured Nitrosopumilaceae archaeon
AACTCCTAATTTGTTTGAAAATTTACCTGGTGCAAGACTTACCGTTTTTGCAATATATTCAGAACGATTTGTTTTAACCTTAAAGCCTGATTCGTTTTCATCTATTCTTTCTACAGTGTCATAAACCATTTCTCCATTGAAAGTAAGATATTGACTTTCTAGGGTCTTTGCTAATAATGGGCCACTTGACATTATTGTTCCTGGATAATTTTCAAGCTTTGGAATTAAATTCAATTGGCCACCGAGATCTTTTGATATTAGTAGACATGAAGCCTTTTGTCTGGCAACGAATATTCCTGCAGATAAGCCTGCAGGTCCCCCTCCAACTATAATGATCTCATATTCTTGAACCAATTTAGTTTACAGTGATAAGTGATGTAAGATTGTTTATGCCATCAATTTTATGCAAGTCCACATCTATTGCATTTTTTATCTCCTGCATATTGTTTGATTCTAATATGATTAGAATATCGTATATGCCATAAGTCGTTTTAACAACCTTGACAGTTGGTATTTTTTTTGCTTGGTCAATTATATTTTTCTGATGTTTGTAATCTACATTTAGTAAGACATATGCTTCATTCATCAAATTACTCATATTGGCATATTTTAAAAAGGTTAGGACAAAACAACTGCGCAAAACCAGAATTGATATGAGATTAATTTCAAGTTAAAATTATCATCCAAGATTAAAATTCAATATCTCATGAAGTATCTCTTGAAAATTTCAGTGACATAGATTGGAGACTATATTTAAGACTCTTGACTGTATGTGCTTTTGATTCTAAACGATTCTATCTCAGTTTTTACTGTCTCGTATTCTGCCTTTAATCTTGCATGTGACATACTTAATATTTCAAGTTCTTTTTTTGTAGTCTCGAATTTTGCATTTATAGATGCAACAACAGAACCTGCAGCTTCCATTATTTTTTTGGTAGCATCATCTTTTTCTACTCTGGCCAACTCTTTTTCTATGAATTCAAGCTCTTTTTTTGCAAGTCCTATTTCCTTTTTCTTTGCTTCCTCTTGAGACTGTAAAGAACCAAGTTCAGATTTTGCACCAGTGATCTTTGAGTTAAACTCATCTAATTCTTCTCTTGCAGCTTCGATTTGATATTGTACATTTTCTAATTCTAATACAAGACTGTTTTTCTTTGAGTTAAACTCATCTAGTTCTTCTCTTACCAACTCAGTTTGTTTTTTAATTGATTCTATTTCTCCTTGATCATACTGTGATTTTATTATCGCAAGATCTGATCTTGCTGATTGTATTTCTTCTAATTTTGCTTGATGTTCTGTTCTTAATTTAGAAATTTCATTTTTGTTTGATTCTAACTCAGTTTTGGATTTTGTTAATTCATTTGTTGCCAACTCGTAATCTTTTTTCAAAGTTTCTAATTGGTAGGATGTTGTGTTAAGTGAAGCCAAGGATTCTTGAATTTCTTTTTTGATTTGATCTAACTCATTTTCTATTGCTTCTTTTTGAATACTCTCTGGAGTTTTTATCTGGATTTTCTCTTCTTCCGTGGGACCTATGTCGACATGTTTTTTAGAGCGTCCAAATAGACCCATCAATATCGCCTTTTTGCTTCTAATAAGAAAAACATTCTCATCAACTTATTCCTTAAACCAATTTTATCTGCTTATATCAATTTTCTTGTTGTTTGCATCTAATGGATTTTTATGGTTTTTTCTTTTTTTTCAAGAAAGTAAGGTAAAAACCAATCCCGCCCAAAGCAAACCCTGCTATTATTGCACCAAGACCTTCTGCTAAGTTTTGTTTAAAATATGAAGGAGCAAAAATGAAGATCAAAATTCCTGCTACAATTAACGCCATGCCTCCACTTTTTGGTCTATTGTGTTCACTGTGTGCCATTGCCTAGAGATATTCCAAAAGGGTCTGTGCAACCTTCTTTCTACCTATATCAATGATAAATGGACCTATCTTTGGACCCCTGTCTGATGCTAAAATTATCTGGTATAATGTCTTGAAGAAGTCTTTTGGTTGAACTGCATTGCTTTTGGCAATTTGGTAAATAGTATTTTGAAGATCTACTGGTTCGTTATCTGAGGAAAGTACATCTGCCAATTCTTTAAGTGATTTTTTTGTGTTCTCATCAATCACTACCTCAACTTTTGTTGGCTTGTCAAAATCATCGGCATATCTTCCAGCTAAATTAATAAGATCATTAATTTCTGGACTAGATTCCTTTATTGTTCCATAGTCTAACAGTTTTTTTATAACATGCTGGTTTCTACCCTCTCTGAATATTTTACAAAGCTGTACTATCAGTCGATACTTAACATAGGGTGTGGAGTCATTGGGAATTTTCCAACGATTTACAAACTGTTATACGCCTTTTCCACTTATAATTTTTGTTTACTTTTCAAGTTTATTTCT
>CAZDTF010000218.1:0-2370 GCA_964508325.1 uncultured Nitrosopumilaceae archaeon
ATCATAAAATTAAATAACACAATAAGAAATTCAATGTGCAATTGTTGTCAATCGCATTTTGGAAGTAAAATATTCGGCTTCTTATTGGACCAGGTGTTGTAGTTAGTCCAGAGGTTCTTTTAAAAGAGATAGAAGAGTTTGGAGTATCTGACAGATCATATGTAGATTTTCAATGTGGAATTATTGAAGAATCTCATAGAACAGCTGATTCTCAAGGTAGATTGAAAGAATCAATTGGTAGTACTGGTTCAGGAACAGGACCAGCTAATGCAGATAGAGCAATGAGAACGTTAAAGCTTGCCAAAGATATTGATTTACTTGCACTCTATCTTGAAGATGTACCAAATGCCATTAATTATGCTTTAGAACAGAAGGAGAATGTTCTAGTAGAAGGAACGCAAGGGACATTTCTCTCGCTTTGGCATGGGACATATCCTTATGTTACATCAAAGGATGTTACTGCATCAGGAATATGTTCTGATATTGGACTTGGACCAAAGAACGTAACTGATGTAATGGTAGTTTTCAAAGCTTATGTCACTCGGGTTGGTACAGGTCCTTTAAAAAATGAACTTTCTCCAGAACAAACTGCTACAAAAGGATGGCAAGAAATTGGAACGGTAACTGGAAGGCAACGAAGAGCGGCTGAATTTGATTTTGAACTTGCAAAAAGAGCAGTCATGCTTAACAGTGCAACTCAAATTGCCATAACAAAACTTGATGTAATTTTTCCTGAATGTGCACATATGCAATCTTTTATGGATCTTAGCTCCCCGGCAAAATACTTTATCAAATCAATTGAAGATCAACTTAAGATACCAGTTTTTCTTATTGGTACTGGTCCAGATGTAAATGATATAATTGACCGACGAGAAACATAAAGATTAGAGAATAGCAACTGACTACCTTTTAATGTGGTGATTTTTTCTAGAAATCCATGATAAAACTACCTCATTACATTCAAGTTGCTGATATAATGGAATTTTCAAGATTAGTGTGTGCATTTGAGAGAGTACCCCGCACATCTTTTGCATTCGATCTTAATGGCCAACAAATTATATCTGTTCAGATGGATGTTCTCAAAGAAAAACCTATAATCTATTTCACTCCAACAGAAAAGACAGGTCATTATCTTTCCTATGGTTTTAAGGCTGGGAAAGAAGATTCTGAGATTGGTAACACAATGACAAATCCAACCTATCTGTATTCTCCTATTGTGAGAGTAAAATCATTACCATCATCACTAAAGCCTGAAACAAACAAGGAGTTGGAGGTTGCATATGAACAGCTTGAACTTGAAGACCTTACAAGCCTGGTAAAACTAAGTTTTGGATTTGAGGAATCACCTTTTCCACTTTTTACCTTCTCTAATGGTACAAAATGGATGGTAGGGGTTTTTATGAATTTTAATGAATCCGATGAAGCATCATATTTCTGTCATGCCAAATTAGAAAGTGAACCTACAAAACCTTTTTTGAAATATTCTAGTAAGGATGGAATGGATCCAGTATTTGTAAATACTATAAGCGAGCATGGTTATTCTTACCTTAAAATAATAAAGCTAAAAGACAAACATCCTCTAGTTAAATTATGACTAACTATAGAACCAGAATAAGAAAATCTGCACTTGGTAAAAGTAGGATAATTTTGGCAAATGATCTGGATAACCTATCAATCCAAAAACTAGAAAGCAAGACAATCAAAAATATAAAAACACTAAATAAGTTTCTATGTGCAATTAAATTTAATTTTCATCTGATTTTACCGCTTGGAATTAAAAGTCTTTCAAAAATAAATCGCGTTGCTCATGATGTAGGCTTGCAGACTATTGCAGACATAAAATTAAATGATATTGGAAATACAAATAAAATTGCAACTGAGAAATTGTGGCAAGCAGGATTTGATGCAGTAATCGTAAATCCGATAATGGGGTCTGAAAATCTACAAAGCCTTATTGATTTTGCACATAAAGATGATCATGGGATTATAACACTTGTTCACATGAGTCATCCTGGAGCAAAATTAGGATATGGTCTTACTGTGCTACAGAAAAAAAAGACATTAAAAATTAATGAATTATTTTTGGAATGGTCTTGTTCTATGAAAGCAGACGGCATTGTAGTTGGTGCAACAGTTCCACAAATAATAAAATCATGTTATAAAAAGGCAAAAGGTAGATGTGAAATTTATTCTCCAGGAGTTGGCACACAGGGAGGAGATCCAATTAATGCAATTAGATCTGGTGCAAATTACCTAATTGTTGGACGAACAATTTTGAATGCAAAAGATCCTGTCATGGAAGCAAAAAAACTTCAAGAACTAAGCGTCTGATTTCCTACTTTTTTCATTACATTTTGTGCGTTCTTGTAG
>CAZDTF010000219.1:0-2364 GCA_964508325.1 uncultured Nitrosopumilaceae archaeon
AGTGACTTTCGCCTGCTTCTCCGATTTTAATTGCCCCACTGCCAAGAACTAGAATTTTTTTTAGCGACTCATCTTTTGGCATTTTCCTCCCCCATAAGGCGTTTTAGCTCTTCAAATACAAACATGCAATCAAAAGGTCCAGGCGATGCTTCAGGGTGAAATTGTACAGCGATACATTTTTTTTCTTTATGTTTAATTCCTTCTACTGTTTTATCATCAGAATTAGTAAACCAGAGTTTGAAATTTGTCTTTTTAAGGGATTCAGGATCTATCCCATAGCCATGATTTTGACTAGTCACATAAACTTGGTTGTTATCTAAATCAAGACATGATTTGTTTTGTCCACGATGCCCATATTTCAATTTGAAAGTGTCTGCACCTCCTGCAATTCCCAATATTTGTGCACCAAGGCATATGCCCAGAGTTGGAATATTTTTATCGATTAGTGATTTTGCAGTTTTCATTGTTTCAACACATTTCTGTGGGTCGCCAGGACCGTTTGATAAAACAACCCCTTTTGGATTGTAAGAAAGAATTTTTTCAATTGAGTAATTCCATGGAACTTTGATGACCTTGTATCCAAGATTTCTTATGTTTCGTAAGATTGCGTTTTTTACTCCTGTATCGACTACTACAACAGTATCATTTTCTTTCCCAAAAATTTGTGGCTCTTTTGTTGATACCGCATCCATAAAATCTTCTGAGTTGTAATTTTTTGCAGATGTCAATTTTTTCTTTAGTTCGTTTTCATCAATTTCATTTTCAGATACAGCAAGTGCAGCCATCATAACTCCACTTGTACGCAGCTTTCTTGTTAATGCCCTTGTATCAATTCCTGAGATTCCAGGAATTTTCTCATTATAAAGCCATTCATCAAGTGTCATTGTAAGATGCCAATGGCTTGCAGTAAGAGATAGTTCGTGGACAACTAGTCCTCGTACTTGGATCTTATCTGACTCGAAATATTTTTTGATGCCATCTTCGTCTTTTAGGGATGGGTCAGGCACGCCATAATTGCCAACTAGAGGATAAGTGAGTGCAAGAATCTGACCATTATAGGATGGGTCTGTAAGAGCTTCAGTATAACCAACCATTCCAGTATTAAATACTGCCTCACCAAAACTTGTTGTAGAATAACCAAAGCCCATTCCATCAAAAACAGTTCCGTCTTCCAAGATTAGCTTACCAAACTTGTTTACGTGTTTGGATTTTTTTGTTGGAATTTTTGTGACCCTCGTGATGTGAATTATGTTGGAAATTTAAGTTTTGTGTTAGAGACTTCTGGAAACAAAACGGGGTTTGATGGATTAATGATATATTGCGTTTACTGATGATGTTATTACTATAAACAAAACTATGAATCCTATTCCCATTATTCCAGCAACAACATATTTTATCATTTACGTTTAATTTTGATTAGTTTATGACGATTATGTCTCATTCTTGACTTGTTGAAAACTGATTTCCCGATTAAACCACCAATAATAACAGATGCTATGATTATTCCAATGGAAATGTCTGTTGACATCATGGTTTCCTAAGCTCACTAGAAATTAATAAAGATTAAACACAGTTTTACTTTTTTTATTCTTATAAGAAAACCTTATGCATTCATTTTACATTTTTTGAAACCATCTTAATCAAACTCTCAACTTATTCTGTCCTAACTTAAGGTCAATTCCTGCTTGTTCCGCAGGAGTCTTTTTGATACTACCTAAAGCGCACGGAACTGTTCGCTCCACTTGTAGTATGCGCGAATCATTTCCATGCTTACACTTGGCTTTCTTCTTGTGATAATTTCCTTAAAGTCAGCCATTGTAAGCTCACGTGGTTGCATCTTTCCTTCCCCTACTACTGGTTCTGGAGAATAGTTTGCCTGATGGAACAAGTCATTTACCACCATCAATTGTGCAGACTGACAAATGTCTTTGATATCACTTGCACTATAACCGTCTGCAAGCTTGGCAAGCTCAAGGGATTTTACTTTATCTTCTTTTTTGAGCGGTGAAGTGTAAAGATCAAAGAGTTTTACTCTAGCTTCAAGGCTTGGAAGTGATACATAGACTCTTTTTGTAAATCTTCTAAGAAATGGCCAGTCAAGACTCCATGGTTTGTTTGTTGCTCCAATTACATACAATTTAAGGTCTTTTCCTTTACCATTGATTCCGTCCATTTCTGTTAAGAATTGATTTTTAACTCGAATTTCTCCTCCAACTTCGCTGTTTCTTGATCCTAATAACGAATCCACTTCGTCGATAAACAATATTACTGGTAGTCCTTCTTTTTCTGCATAACCACGTGCCATGATGAATAATTTTGAAACATTTTTTTCTGCTTCACCAAGCCATTTGCTCATCATTGATG
>CAZDTF010000220.1:0-2353 GCA_964508325.1 uncultured Nitrosopumilaceae archaeon
TTCATTCAAGTCTGTTATATCAGATATTTTAAATTTAATCTTCAAATTTTCATTTGTATAAAGAGGTTTTAGGAATCTAGTGTGTCTGTTTTTCCATCCTGGGTCACCATCCATGCCGTAAAAAATTAGTAAATTTCCATACATTTCTTTTAATCTTGTAAATTCGCCTTCCATTCTTCCTAGAATTGCTCTTCCAGAAATTATTGTATTGGTTTCTTTTTTCATGTTTTTATTGTTCTCATATAATACGTTTTTTATTTTAGAAAAGGTAAGATAACTCTCAAGTTCGTCTAGCGAGATTTTGCATTCTGAAAAAAACTCGTCACCGACTTTGAGTTCTGAAAATCTCTTCATCAGGATCTTGTTTCGTCAGGATAATAGATCACTTCTGAGCTTTGTGTAGCTTTTCCAGACGCAAAATATTTTAAGGCATTGAAAATTCTTTCATTATTTGGTTCTATACCGTCTATGCTTCCTGGTAAAACTAGGAACGCCCTTAGATTTGATTTGAGAACATCACTTAGCTCTTGATTGACAGTTGTAGTAAATGGTCGCATAGCTCCTCTAAACACTTCTACTTTTGCCCTTTCAGAACCAGATACTTTTGGACCAGATGGCAGGTCAGGACCTATGATTACTATGGTACCTGATTTTCCTTTGAAAAGTGGAGGATTTTTAGAACCGCCTGGTACGAAAATATTAAGAGATTCCTGTCCTACTATGGCTGGAACATTTATGAATTTGTCAACTAGTGCATCCCATTGTGATCTGCTGATTTCTGTCAGTTTTGCAAAAGGAGGAATTTTGCCTGTTACATGAATTATAGTTGAAATTGCTCCTATTTTTTCTGAAGCAGTTTTGAAAAACCCTCTTACTTCCTCTTGGTTTGACAAGTCAATTGGGTGTGAATGAAATTTAGATAGCTGCTCTTGTGATTGTTTTGAACTGTTTTTTGATAATAAGATGACTGCCTTGCCACCATTTTTTTCAATATTTTGGGCAAGAAATTCTACACGTGAAATGTCAGAATTCTCTGTAATGTCTGCAGTAAACACTATCACTTTTCCATTAAAATTCATCTGTGATTCAGGAATATAGGATGAAATGTGTGGCTTGACAGGATAAAACACCCTGTCTCCTGGTATGACTTTGCCATTGAGAATTTTTGATATTTCTTCGTCGCAAAGAGACAATACCGTTTCTGCTACTTGGGACTGGGACAAAAATTGCTCATCAGCAATCATCTTACTAGTATTGTTCTGGATTTTTTCTGCAATTTGTTGAATCTTTGAAAGCAAGGAAGAAATCGTTTTGTTAAGATTTTCTATCTCTGTTTCAGATGATATGTTTTTTAGTTTTGCCAATTTTATTGCTGCATTTTTAATTCCGTTTTTTACTGTTTGCTCTTCTTCTCCCATCAACGGCAGTATGTCATTATTGACTTCTTCTACTTCTTGTGGAGTCAAGCTTTCAAAGCTACTTACTCTCATAAACTCAGCAGCTGCTTTTGGATATACTGTTTTGTAAATTCTGTCAGAATGAACAGGACCTGGATTTGTTGCTATGGAAATAATTTCCTTCTCAGTTAGCTCCCACGACATTGCCTCAGCTAGTCTATTTTTTGCTCCTTGCGAAGCAGTATACGGACTCCTGAATCTATATGGTCTTTGTTCTAGAGGGCGCTCTTCTGTAAAAAATGTTGAAATTGTAATAATTTTAGAACCTATCTTCATTGCCTTGAGTGCTTGAACTGATGTCCAAAAAGTTCCTGTAAGATGAATGGCAACTGTACTTTTAAATTCAGTTATAGGAGAATTTGCAAAACAAGTTACTGGTCCAGAAACTCCTGCGTTGTTAACTAGAATATCGACGTTACCTGATGATTTTAGTTCATCAAACATTCGTGATACTCCTTCTTCATCGCTGACATCAACTCCGGCAAAAATTTTAACAAATGCATTGCTCTTTACTTTATCAATAATTTCTTTCAAACCCTTTGCGGTTTCCTCAAGCGGTTCTTTTCTTCTTCCAAGGATGACAATGCTTGCACCATTTTCAGCGAATTTTACTGCTATGGCCTTTCCAATACCCGTGCCGCTACCAGTGATTACTACAACCTTTCCTTGAAATTTTAGCATTAACAGAAATTGGCTATGTTTTTCGATTATTTATTCCGATTGTTCTATTTTGTAGTGCTGTTTTAAGACTAAATTATTGGCATAATAGTTTTGACTGACAAACAATTTATCATATCAAGTATATCATAATAAAGACAATAGAACTCCAACGGAATGATGTTAATTACGGCAATCCTTTGACCTATTGGAAACGCTGTGTTCCAAATTTTTTGATT
>CAZDTF010000221.1:0-2344 GCA_964508325.1 uncultured Nitrosopumilaceae archaeon
TTTATAGAAATGCAGTTGATGGTGCATTTTTGTTACCAATAGAAATTGATGAGAGTGCGTACAAGGATATTTCACAAGGCGACGTTCTTGAGATTGACATTGCAAAAAACGAAATCAAAGACCTAACAAAAAACAAGACCTATACAATGAAGCCTTTTCCGGAATTAATTGGAAAAATTGTTGCTGCCGGTGGGCTGTTTAATTACAAACCTTAAAAATACTATTTCTGTTCATAATATTTTTTATACTATTATATCTCGCTTCTGCAGAGATTTTTGTATGTCAAAGACATTATTTGAAAAGATTTGGAATTCTCATGTTGTGGTAGATCAAGACGATGGACATTCCCTACTTTATATAGATAGGCATCTTGTTCACGAAGTAACTTCGCCCCAGGCTTTTGATGGATTGCGGTTGAATAAAAGGACAGTGCGAAGACCAGACCTTACATTTGCGACAATGGATCACAATGTTCCAACAAGTGACAGGTCCTTGCCCATTATAGATCAAATATCTGCAAGACAAATCCAAGTATTAGAAAAAAACTGCAAAGATTTTGGAATAGAATTATTTGATATCCATAGTCCAAATCAAGGAATAGTGCATGTGATCGGCCCCGAATTGGGGATAACATTACCTGGTACCACAATTGTTTGTGGAGACAGTCATACATCTACACATGGAGCCTTTGGTGCATTGGCATTTGGAATAGGAACAAGTGATGTTGAACACGTCTTGGCAACTCAGTGTATATGGTTAGAAAAACCAAAAACTTTTGAAATTAGAATAGAAGGCAAGAGAAAAAATCCTCATGCTGTCACTGCAAAGGACATCATACTTTCTGTGATAAAACAGATAGGGACTGCAGGTGGAACTGGCACAGTAATAGAATATCGAGGAGAGACAATATCAGAACTTTCTATGGAACAAAGAATGACAGTATGTAACATGTCTATTGAAGCCGGAGCTAGGGCTGGTCTTATTGCTCCTGACAAAAAAACATTCGAGTATCTAAGGGGAAGAAAATACACTCCAAAAAATTATGATGAGTTTGTAAATTATTGGCATGAAAATCTAAAAAGTGATCTAGGAGCACATTTTGATAAAAGCTTCACACTATATGCTGACAAGATTTCTCCACAAGTTTCTTGGGGAACAAATCCTGCAATGACAACTGATGTTACCGGAACTGTTCCATTCCCAGAAGAATATTCAAAAGGAAACCCAGAAGAAGAAAAGGCTGCAATCAAAGCATTACAATACATGGACCTCAAGCCGAACACACCAATGACAGAAATTCCACTTGATCGAATCTTCATTGGATCTTGTACAAATTCTAGACTAGAAGATTTGATTGAGGCATCGAGAGTAATCAAAGGAAAAAAAATATCACCAAAATTGCGTGCTATGGTTGTACCAGGCTCACAACTTGTAAAAAAACAAGCCGAGCAATTGAACTTGGATAAAATTTTCAAGGATGCTGGATTTGAATGGAGAGAATCGGGGTGTAGTATGTGTCTTGGTATGAATCCAGATATTTTGACTTCGGGCGAAAGGTGTGCTAGCACATCGAATAGAAACTTTGAGGGAAGACAAGGTGCAGGTGGAAGAACTCATCTTGTCAGTCCAGTTATGGCAGCAGCTGCTGCATTGGAAGGACATTTTGTTGATGTGAGAGAATTAAATTTGAACTAGTATGAAACCATTTAAAAAAATCAAAAGCATTGTTACACCTCTTGATAAGGTAAATGTAGACACTGATCAGATAATTCCAAAACAATTCTTAAAACTTGTTCAAAAGACAGGATTTGGCCAATATCTATTTTATGATTGGAGGTTTGAAAATGGAGATAAACCAAGGAAAGACTTTGTCTTAAACAATCCAAAATACTGTGATTCCAAGATATTGTTGACAAAAGACAACTTTGGGTGTGGCTCTAGCAGGGAACATGCTGCTTGGGCTTTGCTTGATTATGGGTTTAGAGTACTCATCTCTACATCTTTTGCAGATATCTTTTACAACAACTGCTTCAAAAACGGAATTTTACCAATAAAACTTGACTCTCAAAATATCGAAAAATTATTCAAAAATTCATCTGAGATAGAAGTTGATTTGCAAAACCAAACAATAAAGACTGAGGAAATTACTATTCCGTTTGAAATCGAAAATCATAGAAAAAAGACTTTACTTGAGGGACTAGATGATATTGCCGTCACTCTACAATATGAAGATAAAATAACTCAATATGAAAAATCTAATAATAAATTTTAGGAAATTCTTTCAAGAAGTGATTCTTTGTTTTCATAATACAGGAGTAAAACGGAGCTTTTTTCAATTGATTTT
>CAZDTF010000222.1:0-2334 GCA_964508325.1 uncultured Nitrosopumilaceae archaeon
AAAACATCTACTACAAGAAAAACAAACAGTTCCACAACCAAACCTTTTGTGAGTTTTCTAATTCTGTAAAAAGATATAAGCTGAGTTATAAAACTTGGAATTATGGCCAGTATCATTTGACCACGCATACCAACTATTTTTTACAATTAATAGCCAATGTATTTTTAGTTTTGTCTTACAGAAATTTTTAATGATGAATATTTCTTTCAAAGTGTGTTGAGTAACATTATTCGTAAAATTGCAATAATTCTAATAATAATAGCAGTAATCATACAAGTAATCCATATTCCTTCAGATCATAACTCTACAGTATTAGACATTTTCCAGAATTCAGACATAAGTAATACATTATCAATCATCCAATATCTCTTTGCTATAACTGGAATTTTTTTAATAGTCAAGTTTATCATAGATAAAATATTCAAAAAATAGAATTAAATTTGTAGTTTAATCAATTATAAGATTAGTATTTTATTTTTAGATTATCAAAAAAAGCTTCTGTATCTTTTTTTGTCCATAATCCAATCTGACCATTTTGATAGTGTTGATCATATCTCTGAATAAGCAGCTTGCCATCAAAATAAGCTGCTAACCCCTGTGCAGATACATCAGCAGATATAGTATGCCATTGTCCAAGAGTAACGTTTGCTTGTTTATCTACAAGACACAGAAGTTTATCAGTGTCAGCTCTACATAATGAAAAGATATTATTAGAAGCATCAGCCACTAGTACAAAATAGTGTTTATTATCTACGAATCTAAATATCATACCTGCTGCCTGAGCTTTTTCTCCTGAATTGATCTTAACCTTTACACTTGTTTCTGAATTTATACTTACAACTCCGTCTGGCATTATTTGAATGTGATAATCAAAAATGGTGTCATTATCTGTCAATTTAGCAAGCACGTTTGGCGCAGATGGTGCAGAAGGATCAGCTTTAACAACCCACAATCCAGGTTGTGCATCTGTTTGAAAATACAGGAAACCCTTAGGGATAGTGTTATCTTTGTAAGAATCAAAATTCCATTCTTTAATATTTTTATACGGACCGCTTTCCATTGCATTGTAAAGTGCAAATGAGATACCGATGATTGCCACTACTAACGCAATAGCATATCTTTTCTTTCTTCCCCAGCGTACAGATCTACTTGTTGACAATTTTTCTCTGTCGTATTACCAGTTTGTGATTGATATAAACATACTAAATTAATTCATGTGTTAGAAATGAAATTAAATTGCTTCTGACTTTGAAAATTAAGTTAATTTGTTTTACTTTTTCCATTTTCTGGGTTTTTGTTTGTTCTTCCATTTATCAAATCCCCATCTGGTGGCTGCAAAGACTCCAAGTGAAAAGAAAAAACCTCCAATATACAAGAAAATAGGAGTATTTGTAATTAATCCCCATGTAAAACCAATAGCGGCACTTACAAATTCCAATATTATAAAAATTATCCATCTATCAACCATTGCTACAGGAGGATAAATTCACGTCCTTTTTACCGTTTCTCAAACTTTGTGCAATGTATGCCTAAAGTAGATTTGATACAAGTTAGAATTGTCATCTTAAAATTTACAGATAACCATATTGAAATTAAATCAAGAGATAATAAAATTTGTAGAATAAAAAAAGTATTTCCTTTTATGTTTCACTCATGTTGTAGGCTCTTTCTCCTACTTGTGAAATATCAAGACCTATTTCTTCCTCTTTTGGTGTAACTCTTACACCGCCAGGCCAAATTACGTCTTGAATCTTCAAGATCAAGAGTGTTATGCCAAAGGCCCATGCTGCTGCAAATCCTGCCCCCATAGCATTCTGAACCAACGCATATGGATTCCCAAAGAATAAACCATCATGACCATATGGGTTTATTCGTTTTTCAGTAAATGAACCTGTTAATAGGGCACCAACAACACCGCCCATACCGTGTACTGGCCATGTATCCAATGCATCATCTATTCTTCTTCTATTCTTTATTATCAGACAATAGAAGCATACTGTCGCACAAGCAAATCCCATTATTATTGAAGCATAGCATCCTATGAATCCTGAAGCGGGCGTAATTGCAACCAATCCCGCTACAGCACCAGCTGAAGCACCCATTGCGCTAGTCTTTCCAGTGTGAGCCCAAGCAAGAAATACCCACCACATTGCAGCAACTGCTGTTGCAATGTTTGTATTTTGGAATGCTTCTGTCTCTAAGAAACCTGCAAAGCCGGCGCTTCCTGGGTTAAAACCAAACCATCCAAACCAAAGTAAGGTAGCACCTAACATAACTAATGGAATTGAATGTGGTTCAAATGGTGCCTTGCCATATCCTATTCTTCTTCCCAAG
>CAZDTF010000223.1:0-2333 GCA_964508325.1 uncultured Nitrosopumilaceae archaeon
TAACTTGCCTTATATTTTGACCAATATGCTAACTTGTATTTCTCATCATCACCCCACAAGGTCAATAACATACCTGGCCATGGTTTTCTAATCACGAGATATCCTTTTGTTTCAGGTGGCACTTCCTTTCCTGTTTCATCAACCACTGCAATATCAAGACCTGGTACAGGCCTTGTTGCAGAACCAGGTTTGAGTTGAATTGTCTCCAATCCGGGAACAGGTGTGATCATAGCACCACCAGTCTCTGTCTGCCACCAAGTATCAACAATTGGGCATTTCTTTTTACCAATTACATCAAAGTACCATTTCCAAACCTCTGGATTTATTGGCTCACCAACAGTTCCAAGTAAACGCAAAGATGAAAGATCAAATGAATTTGGGGCATCATCTCCAAACTTCATAAACATCCTAAGTGCTGTTGGCGTTGTATAGAAAATTGAAACTTTGTATCTTTGAATAATCTCCCACATTCTTGAGTTGGTTGGAAAATCTGGAGCCCCTTCGTACATCACTTGGGTAGCACCATGTAGTAATGGTCCGTATCCAATGTAACTATGCCCTGTTACCCATCCAATATCTGCAGTACAGAAATAAACATCAGAGTCTTTAATGTCAAAAACCCATTTGAAGGTAGAATACAAATGTGTAAGATATCCACCAGTTCCGTGTAGTACGCCTTTTGGTTTTCCTGTTGTTCCAGAAGTATAAAGTATGAACAAAGGATGTGTGCTTTCTACCTTTTCTGGTTCACACTCTGGTGATGCATTTTTCATAAGCTCACTCCACAATCGATCCTTGGAGGTCATCTGGAAGGAATTTTTCGTGTACTGTAATACAATTACATTTTCTACAAAATTCAGATCTGAGATTGCCTGATCTATAACCTCTTTTAGTTTAACAATTGTACCACGTCTAAATCCGCCATCAGCAGTAATGATAATTTTTGACCCAGAGTCCTCCAGTCTTTCTCTAATGGAACTGGCACTAAAACCAGAAAAAATTATTGAGTGAATCGCACCTATTCTCGCGCAAGCAAGCATGGAAATAAGCAGTTCAGGAACCATTGGGAGATAAATTGTAATCCTGTCCCCTTTCTTTGCTCCGAGTGATTTTAGCACGTTTGAGAATTTTTTTACCTCAACCCACAAATCATGGTACGTTATGAGACGTCTTTCACCATTCTCGCCTTCCCAAAATATTGCAGTTTTTGTGGGATTTTTTTGTACTATAACATCAAGAGCGTTATAGGCAGCATTAAGTTTGCCACCAACGAACCATCTTCCAAAGGGCGGATTCCATTCTAAAGCCTTACTCCATCTCTCAAACCAGTGAAGATTTTTTGCCTCATCTTCCCAGAACTTCACATAGTCTTTGTTTGCACTTGCCCGTGTATCAGAATCGTTGTTTCCAAGTCCAATTGAATAATCAGTCAATAGGATACTTTCAAGGTTGTCCTAAAAAAAAGATTTGGCCATACAAGGAGGCAAGGAGCGAACACCACATTCCTATTCTTTTGACTTATTGGGAGGACATTCTACTAAGCCAATCTGAATCTTGAGAATCTTCTGCACCGTCGGCTCCAATGGCTACTGGCTTTTGCGTTGGCGTGGGGGGAGTTGTATTAGTAATTGCTGGACCAGGCATTATTGGTGCTGCAGTTTTAGTTGGTTCTGTAATCGGGTTGCTTTCTACTTTTCCCAAATACGAAACGGCGGCTGAATGAAGTTGTTCCTTTGGGTTTTCAGTCCGCTCCACATTTTCCACGGAAAGATCTGATATCCTGTGTTGAATATTTACAATTTCTGCCTTTTCATGCTCTATGTGTTCTATTATTTCTACAGTCTGTGTCTTTACAGATTCATACTTTGCATCTGATATTTCGTTGCTCTTGTATTGCAACTTTGCATCAAACACTAGCATTCTGATTGACTTGAGTTGGCTATCCAGCTCTGCCAGTCTGTGATCTAATTTTTCTTTAATCTGTTTTTCGGATTCTTCTAGAGTGAGAAGTTTCATCTTGTATTTTTCGTGGATGAGCTCTGCATCCTCCTTCATGTCGTCGTTTTCAGATACGATGTCTATCAAAGCTCGTATTCGGCGTAATGTAAGACCTTTTTCACGTAACAATCTTTGAGCTTCTAATCTCCACCTAGGGATGAAAATTACAAAAGCCCCTTGTACGACCAGTTGTTCAAATGGTATCTGCCTAAGTCCTTCAGAACCACAATCAACACCTACGGTTTGTACACTGCCGTCGATATCAGTTATAGTGCCGACAACTTTGCCGATAAAAGTGCCGTACATGTCCTTTACTTGCTTGCCGATAAACTCGA
>CAZDTF010000224.1:0-2324 GCA_964508325.1 uncultured Nitrosopumilaceae archaeon
GGTCCCAGTTTGTCATATCCTCCAACTAGGATGTCTGCAATAAATGGATAGTATCTGTTTTGGAAAAATATCAGCGAAGCAAGTCTTGCAATAGACTTTATCGGAAGATATTCTTGTTTTTCTATTCTGTGTATGTTAGAATGATATCTTAGCATGTCAGTAACGTTTTGCGCATCTGCGACTCCACCAGCAATTGTCATTCCTGCATGCTTGTCGATTTTTTGGATCTTCATAGTGTTGTTATTTGCAATAAAATAGCCCGCGCTTGCTCTCATGTCTGCACACAATACTACACCGTCGGTACAGGAAATTCCTACCGTAGTTGTTCCATGTAATGTGTGTTGTTCAACATAGTCTGACAAATAACATTCTCCTTAACTTAAGATACCTAGAATAGGAAAACACCCGTTTAAATAACTTTGTGTTGGGCAAAACGGGATATTGATAAATAATGAGATTTCATCAAAAATCCATGCCTTCTCATGTGATGGAACTCCCAAGAAAAATAGTCATTGGCGAAAATAACGTTGGGTATATCGGAAAGTTTATAGCTGATCTTGCCAATCCAAAAAAGGTTTCAGTAGTTTCTGGTGATCAAGTTCGAAAAATAACATACAAAAAAGTTGCAAACTCGCTTGCAGCTTCTAAAATAAAAAATATCTGGCATATTAGCATAAGTAATGACGCAAAAGCAATTCAAAAAACTGTAAATGAAATTAGGAAAGACCACAGCGATTTGATAATAGGAATTGGTGGGGGAAGATCAGTCGATATTGCAAAAATGACTGCATATACCTTGAAAAAATCCTTTGTTAGCATTCCAACTTCTGCATCACATGATGGAATTGCAAGCCCATTTGTTTCAGTACGAGGAGAAAAACCATATTCTATTATTGCAACAGCTCCTCTTGGAGTATTTGTTGATATTGCAATCCTAAAGAAAGCACCAAGAAGACTATTAGCTAGTGGATGTGGAGATTTGATGGCAAAAGTTACTGCAGTTAAAGACTGGGAGCTTGCAAGAGATAATGTCGGAGAATATTTTGGTACTTATGCTGCAAATCTTGCTTCAATGAGTGCAAAGATAGTAATTGAAAATTCAAAGAATTTCAAAAAAAGACCAGATGTTAGAATGATAGTAGAAGCTTTGATTAGTTCTGGTGTTGCTGCTTGCATTGCTGGAAGCAGTAGACCTTGTTCTGGTGCAGAACACCTTTTCTCTCATGGAGTTGATTATTTGGAACCTGGTGTTGGATTGCATGGAGAAAAATGTGGGATTGGAGCTATCTTAATTTCAAAATTGCAAGGTCAGGATTGGAAAAAAATTGTTCAAATGCTAAAAAATGTGGGAGCTCCAACTACTGCAAAACAAATCGGTCTAAAACCACAAACTCTTGCCAAAGCACTTACCATTGCTCAATCACTCAGACCAGAACGATACACTATCTTAAACCAAGTAAAAATGACTGAAGAAAAAGCTATTGCACTTGCAAAAAATACTGGTGTTTTATAAATCTAGGCAGCCTTTGGTTGTGCTGGCTTTTCTTCTGGCTTTGCTTCAACAGGTTTGGCTTCTGGTTTTTCGGTTTTCTTATTGTACGTTTCAATATAGTTAATTTTTTCTAGATTGTTTACGAACTTGAAAATGTCATTTGCTATAATGCGTTTTATTGTGCTTAGTCCCTCGGCCATAAGTATCTCTTCTGGAACGGTTACATCAAGTACAGAACCTTTCACTTCAAATTTTAGCTTCGAGTCATCAACTGGTATGTTCCTCTTTAAGAGACCCATTATCTTTTCTTCGTCAGTGTTAAGAGACTTTACTACATTAACATCGTAAAGTATGGTCTTACCAGCAAATCTGTGGTTGTAATCAACTTGAACTCTACCCGACCCAATAAATCTAATAATTCCAGTTCTTTCATCAATTTCTATTGTATCACCGACTGAAACTTTTTCTGCATCATCACCAAGTTTTCTAAGTGGAATCATGCGAACCTTGGCAGGATCTCTTACCCCAAATCCCTTCTCTGGTGGAACCTCTACAGTAAGCTTGTCACCAACATTGGTGTTAAGTAATGCATCATCTAAGCCTTTGAGAACCCACGACTCTCCAACTGAGATGATTCTTGGTTGATATTTTCTATTAGTATCGTGAATTGAATTTGCTTTGGCATCATCTTCTCTTGTAGTTTCAAAAATTTCGTTAGTGTCTTTTACCTTTGCAGTGTAATCCACTAAAATTAGTGTGCCCTTTTGGAAAGTCAATGTGATCGGTGCTTGGAATTCCTTATATTAAGTTAACATGGGTTTAAAGCGCTTTT
>CAZDTF010000225.1:0-2267 GCA_964508325.1 uncultured Nitrosopumilaceae archaeon
CAGCTACTCGTATGAATTTGTTATTAAGACCACGAAAATTACTGCAATCCCTAATGAGAATTTTTTTTTCTATTAGTTTTTCTTGAATTTTCTTTGAATTCATTCCTGATTTGATTAGAATGAAATTGGTTGATGAATCATAACAAGTAAAACCATTGATTTTTGATATAGAATCTTTCAAAAACTTGAGTTCTCTTTTTATCAATTTCCTTGTTTTCGTAAGATGAGATATATTTGATAGTGCTTTGCTTGCAGCTATCTGTGCAAGCCCATTTACATTCCAAGGGATTTTTGTTCTCTGAAGGACATCGATAACCTTTTTGTTTCCTAATCCATAACCAATCCTTAATCCTGCAAGTCCAAATGATTTGGTCAAAGATCTAAGAATGAAGAGATTATCGAATTCCTTCAGATAGTGTAAAAGCGACTCGTTTGAATTTGGAACAAGTTCAATAAAACACTCGTCTAAAAACATAAGAGTTGATTTGTTATATGCAGACTCTAGAATTTTCAAAAGATTATTTTTAGAAATTAATATGCCAGTTGGGTTATTTGGATTACATACAAAGACGCAGTTTGCTTTTGTTACTAAATCCTGTAATTCTGAAGTATTTTTGTTAAGATTCATTGTTTTAAAAAAAGTTATTTGAGTGCCACTTAATCTAGAAGCTGCTTCGTATTCACCAAACGTTGGAATGGATATCAAGGCATTACTATTTTTACGAAGAAAAACTTTACAAAAATTGTAAATTATTTCAGTTGCACCATTTCCAACAATTATCTGATTTTTTTTAACGCCCGTGTATTTTTGTAGATCATCTCGTAATTTTGATGAATCAGGATCAGGATAAACAGAAAGAAGTGATCTATTTTTATTGATAATTTTCGTTATTGTAGTTGGAAAACCAAGTGGGTTTACGTTTGAACTAAAATCTATAAATTTAGAATCATATTGTAATCCACTCGAATAAAATCCTCCATGTTGTATTACATGGTGATTAGAAACATTCCTTTCTAGTGTAAATTTCACACCATGAAATACCATAAAGGGATTTAGTGTGTTTTGGTTGTGCTAAAGGAATATTAATTGTATGAAGGAAGATTTGGTATGAAACGTGTAGCAATCATAGGCGTTACTGGTGCAGTAGGGCAAGAGTTTGCAGTGGCATTAAACAAACATCCTTGGTTTGAGGTAAAACAAATAGCTGCCTCTGAACGCTCTGCAAACAAAAAGTTTACAGATGCTATAAGAGACACAAATAGCGGCATCCTAAAGTGGCACCTAAAAGAAGAGATCCCCGAATATGTTAAGAACATGATAGTTGAATCTGTAGATGATATCAAACCGGAGAATTTAGACCTAATATTTACCTCTATAGAAAGTGAAGCTGCGCGTGAAATTGAAAGTAGGTTTGCAAAGGACATTCCTGTGATTAGTACCTCCGCTGCTTATAGGTATGAGACAGATGTACCTATTCTTATTCCTGGAATAAATGATGATCATGTGGCATTGTTGGAGGTCCAAAAGAAGAATCGTGGTTGGAAGGGTTTTATCGCACCACTTCCAAATTGTACTACCACTGGACTTGCAATAACTATGAAACCGTTGTTTGATAGTTTTGGTGCCCAAAAGATAATCATGACTTCCATGCAATCAATGTCAGGGGCAGGTAGATCACCTGGTGTTTCTGCTTTAGATATTACAGATAACATAATTCCTTACATACCAAAAGAAGAAGATAAAGTAAGAATAGAAACACGAAAAATTCTCGGTAAATTATTAGATGGAAAAATAAATCCTGCGGAGTTTAAAGTTAGCTGTACTTGTACTAGAGTTCCTGTAATAGATGGTCATACTGAAACAGTTTTTGTTGAAACTTCAAAACATGTAGATCCTGAAACAGTCAAAAAATCTATGCAAGAGTTTTCAAATAAAGTTAGTGTAATTGGTCTTCCATCTGCACCAAAAAATTATCTTGTAGTTAATGATGATCCTACTAGACCTCAACCAAGATTAGATAGAGAAGTAGATGGTGGTATGTCTACTGTTGTAGGAAGGTTACGTGAAGATACAGTTTTTGATAATGGTATAAAGTATGTGTTATTTTCCCATAACGAAAAAATGGGTTCTGCAAAAGGAGCAGTGCTTTTAGCTGAGATGCTCTACAAAAAGGGTCTCATATAAAATGATGAAAAATTTATAAAAAAATTGTAATAATACCTTTATTAAGATCCAATTATTTACAATAATTGGTGTTTTAAACGGC
>CAZDTF010000226.1:0-2256 GCA_964508325.1 uncultured Nitrosopumilaceae archaeon
TTTTTGTGAATCAGCTTTTTGAGTACCAGTTTCAAGTGTTCCTTGATTTTTAACATTAAATGTGCTCTTTATTCTTAGTGGTATTTTTTTTGCAACTAGCGGTTCAAGTGCTCTTGGATGAATATATTTTGCACCAAAGAGTGCCATCTCCATGGCCTCGATGTAGGAAACTTCTTTGAGTACTTTGGCATTTTTCACAATTTTTGGATCAGTTGTCATCAAACCATCTACATCACTCATCAACCAGACTTCATCAGCCTTGATGCTAGAGGCTATGATTGTTGCAGTGTAATCTGAACCTCCCCTTCCAAAAGTAGTGATATTTCCATGCTGATCAGCTCCCACAAATCCTCCAATGATAGGTAGGATCTTTTTTTCCATGAGTTGATCTATTATATGTGAAACATGAAGTCTTGTTGTATCTAGGAGAGGTTTAGCCTCTCCAAAATTCGAATCAGTTACTATCCCAGCATCTTTTCCAGTAAGGGCTACTGCTTTAGTACCTAAATCATTTAGTGCAGCTGCGACTAGGTTGATAGATAATCTTTCACCAAACGAGATTAGATAGTCTGAAGAGCGAAGAGTTACTTCGCCAAGTAAAAGCATTCCATGTAATAATTCTTGTAGTTCAGAAAGATCTGTTGTCATCTTGTTGACTAATTCCTTTCTTATCTTGGGATTTCTAATGCATTCATTTGAAATTTGCATGTGGTTTTTGATTATTTTTTTTGCCAGATTATTTACAGCATCTTTGTTTCTGTTTTGAATTAGAGTTGTTATTCTTAACAAGTCATCTGTAACACCAGTAATTGCAGAAAAAACACAAATTATCTTGTTTTGTCTTGATAGAGAGTTGATTAAATTAGCAACATGTTTGATGTTTGCAGCAGAAGAGATTGATGTTCCACCAAACTTCAGCACTAATTTCAATTCAGTATACCTGTCTTAATTGTCCTTAAATGCTTTAACTTTCTACCCTAGGTGCTAAATAGAAATGAATCCTACCTATGTTTGCTACTTTGAATTCTAATCTAAGTGGCATCTTAGTAGAATATTCGCAAATTACTGTACCTGCAACAGTTCCCACAGCTTTTACAATGCTGTTAAGATATTCCAAACTATAGGTTGCCGTACTTTCTTCTTTTACCTCAATTTCTGGCATTTCTGACATTCCCTTTTCCAATGTTATCACTGCCTCCCCTGAATCTCCTCTTCCAGAAAATTCAGCTCTTGATGCAGTTGCACTTATTGAAAGATACTCTGATACAACTTGGATATCACCTAGAATTTTGTCAAACTCGGTAGATGTAACCCCAATCCTTGAATTGTATGAAATTTTTGGAAGTGGAGTATCAGTTGCAGAGCTCTCTATCAGTCTCATTTTGTATTTTTTGTTTTTACCTATTGTAACAAGCAATAGTTTTTCTTCTGAGATACTGATTTCAATACTATCTTTTTTATCAGCTCTTTTAATTAGCTTAGAAAATTCATCAATTCTTACACCAAATTTGACATCATTATCACATTCATATTTTTCAAATGCAGAATTGGGCCATGCTATGTCTATTAATGCAACATGGGATGGATCCATTCCTCTAAATGCGATTCCCTCTCCTGTAGCTTCAAAAGTAGCTTCTTCTACTAATGTAGAAATTGCAGAAATAACTGCCTTCCACTCATCAGATCCACTAGTTTTTGCAGAAAATACCAAACTTAATCAGTTGTCTAACATCTTCAAGTTAAACGTTATGCGTAGTTACGCCATGTGAAATTGCATTTAACGCAACGATAAAACTGAGTTGTTGGTTCATCTGCACTTCTAGTTTGTAGCATCCACCATACTGCTTCGTTGTTTCCACATTTTTCACAATCTATTTTTATAACAGGTAATGTTTCTACCTTTTCGTTTTCATCTAGTATATCAATAGTTTAACTACTCTCCCCCTTTACTTGCTTTCTGCCTTTTCCGCCTTTTTCATTGTAACCGCATTTTGGACAATTAAAAGAGTCAGAGCTATCTTGCTTTAGACGCACCTCACATTTGGGGCAAAATTTCATTTAAACACCTTTTAATTTAGATTGTACTGCTTTTTTTAGTTCGTCTGTATATTCAATTGCAGTTTTTGCTGCTTTTTCTATTTCTTTTAATGGATTTCCTTTTGATGTGTTTACACGCATCCAATATTCTCTAGTAAGTGGATGCTTCATTATTACACCTGCAAATTCTATACTAGATTCCTTGAGAAGTTCATGTTT
>CAZDTF010000227.1:0-2253 GCA_964508325.1 uncultured Nitrosopumilaceae archaeon
ATATTGTACCTTCTGCCCACCAGCCAGCATTGTTTTTTACCCATTTGGGAATTTGATTAGAATGACTTGTGGTTGTTGTAGCAGGTATTTTCATAATTCCATTTTGCACAAGATACTGGATTCCTTTGATAAAATCAGAATCTCCAATCTCTCCTTTTGACCACCACTGTGCTGTGTTCTTAATCCAGCTTGGAATCTGTGGTGGAATGGATGTAGTTGTTGACTGTTGTATGCTCTGCTTTCCATTGTCGTTAACTCCACCTTTGGGTGAACCAGATGCACTCGAAAAATTCAATCCTGGAGAGGCCAGATATTTTGGAAGCATATCGCCCACTATACCACTGGAATTTTTTATCGCAGTATTGTTTTTAGTCCATGAAGGATTGTAACTCTGAGCTTGAGCGCAAGAAAAAATAATGCCAATTGAAAATACAAGTAGAACCAGAAAGATCCATGCTCTTAACATCAGATTCAAAATGCATGCATGTTTTAAATAAAGATCATCAATTTTCGGACAAGTTAATCTGTGTGTATATTGTTTAGAGTATAGTGCCTGAAGACAAAAATGAATTTGAGGTATTGTGTGACAAGGTTTTCAAGATAGATGAAAAGATTCGTTCTTCCAGAGTAATTAACACAAAGGGAAAATTAGAGGCAGGAGGAATGAGAGGAGATCTTGTGGCTCTAGTGCCTTCCAAAAAGGACGAGATGTTATTTATGGAGCTCTCACTTCGCGTGCGAATGCGCCACGAGTTTGATGGGGAGTTTGGCCCAGTTGAATTTTCCCTTTCCTATAGAGGAAAAATAATTGTATTTAGCTTCCCCCTGAAAGGAGACATGGTTCTTATGGTAACGTCGGAAAGACAGGTTGACTTGGGAAGAGTTCCGTTTGAGATTTTAAAATTACTAGGCTAAATTCAAAGAATGCTTTTGTAATTTTACGGTTTAGAAATTCTTCATCTTTGGGGTTTATCGGCATATTACTTGAAGAAACCTCTTAATCTGTTTGTGTGTTTTCCAATCTTCCAAGTCCTCCTTGATAGATTTTATTACAACATTACTAGCATTACCATAAAATTCCTTGAGCACTTTGTGTAGGTATTCAGGGTGTTCATAACAATCCGTCAAATGACAATGATATTCTTCCCTAAGCGAGTGTACAACTTGATCATAGGCTGCCTGTCCCATATCAAGAAGGGCTTTTTCTATAACCATACTGATGATGGCTTTGTACATCTTATTTTCATCTCTAGACATAAAATCAATCCTTGTGGTTACCTATGTGATACATATTTTATCATCTCAAATGACGGTTAGCGTATTATATGATATAAGACAGAGTTAGCTGTTAACACAAGTATTTACAAAAAATGATAATGCCAAAATAAAAAACATGGAAAGGGATCAATTACAACAGTTCTGGAATATGGAAAAAATATGAGATAGTTGCATGATTTGCTCTAAAAGACAAATCATTCTTAATCCATTACAATTTTTCTTCAAACACGATCTTTTTATCCATGAAGAAATATATCGAGTCTCTTCGTAAAAAATATGCGAATCGATCCTTTACTGTATGTCAACTAAGAAGAGATGCGCATTGTTTTATAGATATGAGGTCCATGGCTTGTGCAGTGTTATCTGAACTTGAGTCTATGGATATGGCCCACGGTACAAATAGGGTAACTCTGGGTAAACAAAATGACATATTGGGCGTATTGAAGATTGAAACACAAAAAGATCTTCTAGGAGATTGTATTTGATTCAACGAATTACACATCAATTAAGGAATGCAAAATCTGGTAGTAAATTTAGTCCAAGCAATAAAATTTTTTTACGAATAATGAAAGTTATGCTAGACAAGAATTCTATTCAAAGAACAACCCTGTCTCTTGAAACAAACATACAATATAGTAGACTCTCAAAACATCTTGAATGGCTAGAGAGAAAAAAGCTCATTGAATCATTTGTTGAAGAAGGTAGAATATTCCTTAAACTCAACAGCCTTGGTAGAGAATTTGCATCAGCGGTATCCTTATTGTAATTCATTGACAAATAGTTAGCTGATCTGCTAAACAGTGCTTAATATCGAATGTGCGATGGATCGGTATATCGATGGTGAACAAACGAAGCGATAAATTCGTTCCAAGCGGGAAAGTATTGAATCGAGTCTTAAAGATTCTGCTTAAAAATACAATAGGAAGAACAGCTCTTGCAGAAAAGGTAAACATCAACTATGCAAGACTTTTAAAA
>CAZDTF010000228.1:0-2184 GCA_964508325.1 uncultured Nitrosopumilaceae archaeon
AATAAATAATCGAAAAACATAGCCAATTTCTGTTAATGCTAAAATTTCAAGGAAAAGTTGCAGTTATCACTGGTAGCGGCACTGGAATTGGAAAAGCCATAGCAGTAAAATTTGCTGAAAACGGTGCAAGTATAGTCATACTTGGCAGGAGAAAAGAACCCCTTGAAGAAACTGCAACAGGATTGAAAGAAATCATTGAAAAAGTAAAAAGTAATGCTTTTGTTAAAATTTTTGCGGGAGTTGATGTCAGCGATGAAGAGGGCGTGTCACGCATGTTTGATGAACTAAAATCATCAGGAAATGTAGATATTCTAGTTAACAATGCAGGAGTTTCAGGACCAGTAACATGTTTTGCAAACTCACCCATTTCAGAATTTAAAAGTACAGTTGCAATTCATCTTACCGGAACTTTTTGGACATCGGTTCAAGCACTAAAAGCAATGAAGTCAGGTTGCAAAATCATTACAATTTCAACATTCTTTACAGAAGAGCGTCCCCTAGAGCAAAGACCATACAGATTCAGAAGCCCATACACAGCTTCTCAAGGAGCAAAAAATAGACTAGCTGAGGCAATGTCATGGGAACTAACAGAGAAGGGAATTATTTCAATTGCAACAAATCCAGGACCAGTACATTCTGACAGAATTTACAAAACAGTATATCCAAAAGCAGCTGCTGAATTTATGAGAGTTAGTGGCTTTGAAAGCTTGACTCCACAGGAAGTAGAAGAAGTCAACAACGACATACTGCCCTTGATGGGAGAGGAGGAACAAACGGTAAAGAACGGAATTAAAAATGCAACTGCAAAACTAGCAAAACTAAAAAACATAACATCAGAATCAGAGATTGAAAAACTCAGTAAAACAATCTCTTCCTTGCTTACAAAGATTCAACAAATTGCAGAGAAAATTCAGAACAATACAAGCAAAATGATAGCTGATGAACAATTTTTGTCCCAGTCCCAAGTAGCAGAAACAGTATTATCCCTATGTGATGAAGAAATATCAAAAATTCTCAATGGCAAAGTCATACCGGGAGACAGAGTGTTTTACCCAGTCAAGCCTCACATCTCAGCATCCATTCCTGAATCACAAATTGACTTTAATGGCAAGGTAGTTGTGTTTACTGCAGATATTACGGAGAGCTCTGATATTTCGCGTGTAGAATTTCTTGCCCAAAATATTGAAAAGTCAGGAGGCAAGGCAGTTATTCTTTTATCAAAAAATAGTCCACAACAAGCACAAGAACAGCTATCTAAATTTCATTCACACCCAATTGACTTGTCAAATCAAGAACAAGTGAGAATGTTTTTCAAAACTGCTTCAGGAAAAATAGGGACGATTTCAACCATAGTTCATGTGACAGGCAAAGTTCCTTCTTTTGCAAAACTAACAGAAATTACCAGATCACAGTGGGATGGATTGGTTGACAAATTCATAAACATTCCAGCCATAGTTGGACAGGAAGCTCTCAACATTTTCGTACCTGGCGGTTCCAAAAACCCGCCTCTTTTCAAGGGAAAATCAGGCACCATAGTAATCATTGGTCCTGATTTACCCTCAGGTCCCAAAGTATCTGGTTCAGACAGAGCTAAAGTAGAAGTTTTTCGCGGAGCTCTACGACCATTTGCTACAACTGTCAACCAGGAACTAAGTGATGTCCTCAAGTCAAATCTAAGGGCATTCCTAGTTTTACCTGGAAGTATAGACGGAACAGAACCAAGCAATGAAAGAATTTTTAATGCAATAAAGTATTTCAGCTCTGGAAAGGCAACAGCAAGCTCTGAAGTAATTTATTGTCCTGATGAAATAAGGTCCTGATGAAAAAGTTTTCTGAACTCAAAGTAGGTGACGAATTTTTTTCAGAATGCAAAATAACATTGCCTGAACTTGAAAGTTATCTTGCCTTTTCTAAGATAAAAAATGTAATATACGAGAATAATGAAAACATGAAAAAAGAATCAGGCAAGATGATTTCTGGCAGAGCAATACTAGGAAGAATGGAAGGGGAATTCACAAGACTAAAAGAAATGTATGGTAATCTGTTGATTTTTTACGGTACGGATGGAGATCCTGGGTGGAAAAATAGGCATACACGATTTCTAAAACCCATTTACACCAACGAAAATCTAAAGATAAAATTTAAAATATTTATATCTGTAACATCTTTTTACACCACTATTGT
>CAZDTF010000229.1:0-2181 GCA_964508325.1 uncultured Nitrosopumilaceae archaeon
TCGTCGTTGCTTTCATGGGCGCACTTGCCTATGTAGTAAGAGTATATGCACGACTTGTCGAACTTGGAGCAGAAACCCCAGGTGAGAACCCATATGTTGCAGAAATGTACAAGATGGCCCTAGAAGGCAAATTGTACAGTAGATCCATCCCATAGAGAAAAAGGCGCACAAAAGCGCATTTTTTATTATTTTTAGATCTTAACAGCGTAAAACATTTCCTTCTCATCTAAGAAAGACTTAAAAGCATACGGATTAATTATTAACCCAAATGACTTTACCAAAAGGATTTGGTACTGGTGGCGGAGCTTCCAGTTCCGACGTAAGCAAAATGATTGGTAGACGTGCAGAAGACTACTTTGGAATAATCACTGGCATTTTCGTAGCCAGCTGGGTTGGAACATGGGGAGGCGTTGCCGTAGCAGTTACCTATTATCCATGGGCTTATCCTCCACCGAGTGCACACTTTGCTCTGACGGTGTTGACAATTATAGAGGCCATTGGTTATTTACTGTGTGTAAAATGTACCACCGAAGGTACTGCGAAGGAAAAAACCTACAATGGTGCAATTGCAGGTATTATTGCAGCAATAGCTGTAGCAACAATCTTGACTGACTGTTTCTTCTTCGGCGCATAGGAATTTTCAATCCCCCTTTCTTTTAATTTTTATACCCTTACTATGAAAAGTAAAAAATGAACAATTAGTAAGTTATATAAAACCTGATCTCATCACAGACGTAAAATTTTATATACAACACATCTGTCATAGTGGCTAATGGTCTGGCTAAGACGATGTACTCACTACTTGTTTATAGTAGTGGTAGCAGTCAACTCTACCTTGTTGACCATCAATGCCGGAGACTACATATTCTATACTGATTGGGCATGGACTTCATTTGTGGTATTTTCAGTATCACAGACACTCATGCTAGCAGTTGGTGCCGCGTACTACCTTACATTCACTGGAGTTCCAGGAACTGCAACTTACTATGCACTGATAATGACGGTGTATACGTGGATTGCAAAAGGAGCGTGGTTCTCGTTAGGATATCCATATAGCTTCATAGTTGTACCAGTTTGGATTCCATCGGCGATGTTGATGGATTTAGTTTATTGGGCAACAAAGAAAAATAAACACTCTCTCATTCTAATGGGTGGTGTGCTAGTTGGAATGTCTCTGCCAATGTTCAACATGATCAATCTCATAACGATAGATGATCCGCTAGAGACTGCATTCAAATACCCAAGGACTACATTGCCTCCATATATGACTCCAATAGAACCACAAGTTGGAAAGTTCTATGATAGTCCGGTCGCACTAGGTGCGGGTGCCGGTGCTGTTCTGTCAGTTACAATGACGGCTTTAGGCTGCAAATTGACAACATGGACATACAGATGGATGGCAGCTTGGAGTAAGTGGGACTAACTTCCCTTTCCTTTTACTTTATTTTATCCTCATTAGGATAACCTATAACAATATCTTGAAAAACTCGTCATTCAGATTAAAAAAAGTTACACAAGGTGTGATCTTTTGTTGTCATACCGTGCAAAATAAAATCTTGAAACTATTGTATATTGAAACAACAATGCAAACAAATCACATCACTTCTGCCAAAACCATTTGTCAAATGGGCTGGTGGGAAAAGGCAACTTTTACCAATTTTATCACTGCACCTTCCACAAAATTTTGAAAATTATTTTGAACCATTTTTAGGAGGGGGAGCGGTTTTGTTTCATTTGATGTCTAAACATCCTCAGCTAAAGTGTTTTGTTTCTGATTTGAATTCTACCTTAATTCTATCGTATATCACAATTCGTGATAGAGTAAATGAATTGATATTATCATTGGAAGAACATTCCACAAATTATTTTAAAAATCCTGAAGGATATTATTATCGCGTAAGAGACAATAATTCAAAGAACCAGATTGATAAAGTTTCAAGACTCATTTTTCTAAACAAGACTTGCTTTAATGGGCTGTATAGAGTAAACAGTAAAGGTAAATTTAATGTGCCAATAGGTAGATATGTAAATCCTAATATAGTAAACAAAGAAAATCTTCAGGCCGTAAGTCAAGTTCTACAATCGAAAGAAATTTCAATAAAATGTGAAGATTTCACTACTGCACTTAGGAGAGCACAAGAAGAAGATTTCGTATACCTTGATCCGCCATATCAACCAGTT
>CAZDTF010000230.1:0-2172 GCA_964508325.1 uncultured Nitrosopumilaceae archaeon
TAAAACCAGGAGACAAGTTTGTCCTATCAACAATAATCAAGGCAACAGCAGATAATATATCAAACATTACACTTGCAATATCATCTCCACAATTTTATTTGTCAAACAATACTTTTACTCTGATAAAACTTGCAAAAGACTCTACCTTTGGCAATAATTTTGAGATAGAACCAAAGAGCGACATGCCAAATGGAGAATTTGTTGCAAATATCCAAGTCACTTATTTTATCAAAGGCTTGTTTGATGCAAATCCTGTCAAAAATACATTTGTCCAAGCAATTCGCTTCAACGCCCAATCAAATCCAATCTTGAGTTTTTCAATACAAGCACCAAGCAATGTATTTTCAGGCGAACCATTTCCCATAAAAGGCACCATAAAAAACCAAGGAACAAAGGCACAAGCAGTACAAATCACAGCATCCTCCCAAGATATCAATTTGGAGGGCAAAAAATCATTTTTACTTTCAAGCTTGGACTCGGGAAAAAGTTCAGACTTTGAATTTCTAGTAAATACTCCAAAGGATCTTGGCATACCAGTACATGCTACAATTTATGTGAATGGCACATACCTTGATGACCAAAACAAGTCACATTCAATTCAAGATTCAGTGAACATATTTGCAAGAAATAGAGGCATGTTAGAAATTGGAGATGCAAACGGAATATGGCTTGGCACTTTATTTATTGCACCCGTAGTTGGGGTGGGTACAATTGTTTCAAGTGCAATAGGTTTTTTCATATTTTTGTGGCATTTTAGAAATAGGAAAAAACAAAAAAAAGGTAAAAAATAATGACATCACCCTTAAATTACCTCAAAATTGGCTCTACTTTGATAATAACATGGTAAAGCCAATAATTTATGGTGCAATAGGCGGAGGAGCTGCAGTAGTTATCGCAGTCATTGTTCTTTTTGCATTTCACCCTACTACAGAACAATATGCATTGACTGTAGAGCCAAGAACTGAAATGGTTATGGGTGTAGGAAATGTTGTTCGGGTTTACGTACAGAACACAGGCTCTGCCCCATTGACAAATGTCAAAATAGATTATGGAACTAGCTCTGAACCTGCATTGCCAATTTTGAATCCAGGTGAAAAACAAATGTTTTCCCCACCTGCAGGCTCAAAGATGGTAACAGTGACAAACGACCAAGGTGTCACCGTAATGAAACCAATCATGGATTCAACGTAGCAAGAATCCAAAGATCATCAATTTATTTTATTATTCAAAATCCTCAAGTTGAATTATAAAATATTTAAAAATGTATCAAAAAATTTGGTGTGCGTTTATACTGATTTTATTTTAGCTACAGTAACTTTTTGATACTCTTCGGGGTTTTCCTCTTTTAGTCTTTGAAAATAGACTTCTTCATACGGCATTTTTATGATTTGCCAAATTGCTATTTAAAGAAAAGATTCATTAATTTTACTAGGTTAAGTCAAATATTTCACAATCTATCCAATCTGAAAGTTGAGGGTTATCAAAAATAACGAGTTTTAATTGAGCCTCAGATATCCAACCCATAGAAGGTAAAATGCCAGATGATACCCTAGTCAAGAAAATCAAGGAGAATATAGCCAAAAATGAAGCCAAACTGCAAAAACAGGTAAATGAGATAGAAAGGATTTGGGAAGACACTGGCCTTGACCCAAAAGACCCATCATATCTAGTAGAAAAGACAATGCGGTTTGAGATGGCCCAAAAAGCCGTCAATGATGCGTTTTTGCGGTTTAACGAGATTATCTCAGAGTATAAGAAACTCTGCTCGGAATTGGAAAAATCTGATAATTCCTAACACCGTTTGAACCGCAGACAGTGAAATTGGGTTTTATGTTAGTCCAACAGTGTTAACTTGGACATAACCAAGATTATAAAAATGCAATCAACATAACAAAAACATCTTCCATAGAAAAGAAAATTTGCACATTTAGAGATGAAAAGATGTTTTAGGATGTTTCAAAATCAGTGTTGCTTAATGCGTGTATTTCCTCATTGACTTGGGTTATTGCAGTATACAATTGGAATAGTAATTCATTGCTAGGATGTGTTGCTTCCAGTAACTTTCTGTCAATACCGTATTCTTCAATTCTTTCCCACATTTCATCTAGTGATAATTCAGAATTCAAATACTCCCCTTTTGAGTAAAACAATCAATATTTTTTAAAACTTTCT
>CAZDTF010000231.1:0-2158 GCA_964508325.1 uncultured Nitrosopumilaceae archaeon
ATATTTGTTGCTCTTCTCATTACACTCTCTATAGTATCTGAATTTATCTTCTTGTCACCTAACTTTCTTTTCTATGTTCCAGTCTATGAGATTGTTAATTTTGCTTTAATTGTCATAGTGGCAGCCTTGTCGGGTCTAGTCATCAGTCTTAGTATATTTAGGATTCGTTTAATGGGAACCAGCGTCAGAAAATCTGGAGGTGGCTTTTTAGGTTCAATAATTGGGGCAAGCGCAGGTGCATGCAGTTGTGGCTCCCTTGGATTTGCAATTGTATCGACCTTTGGAGCAATTGGTGGTACAGCAACTGCATTTCTTACCAATTATGAGATTCCATTACGTCTAGTTTCTATTGCTATTTTAGGTTACACATACTATATTTCCGTAAAGGGAATAACTGCACAATGTAAAATTATAAAGTGACAAAGTTTGGATATCAAAATAAAGTGTTCGGATTGTGGATGTTTTCCGGAAGATTGTAAGAGAAGCAAATCTAATGTAGAATGTCCAAATTGCATTATGAACGAATGTTGTTGCAAATTTTATGATTAATTATAGGTGAGTGAATCTTACAGGACTCAAACTAGGGTTTGGAACAGTAAATGTCAAACATGTTTTAATGATTCTATTATCGTGGAATAAACTCTTGTAAGAACTAGAGGAACTAAATATTATGAAAATTAGCTTCCACTAATGAAAAGTCAGATTACGATTACATTATTTGTGATTATACTTTTGTCAGCTTCATCCATGCCAAATTTTACCTTAAATTTTATTTATGGTGAAGAAGAACACAATACTCTATCATGGATATCGCATATTACCAAATGGAATGTACAAGGCAAGATTAGTAATTCCGAATATAATAATGCAATCGGATATCTTCTCAAACAAGGATTCATACAGCGACAATCTGCAGAGGAGCTTCTAGAACTAGTACAACCAAACTTAACACCAGTTGCAGATGACAAGTGTTGGGGAAAAAATTTTCCAGTTGAAAATTGGTCTAATTGTGATTTTTCAGAAGCTGATCTAAATCATGCCAATTTTCACAACGCTAACCTTTCAGGAGTAAATCTTGAACATGCAAATATCAGTAAAGCATACTTTTTCCGTACCAATCTAGTTGAGGCTCATCTTCAAAATGCCAATATGATACAGACTCAATCAGCAGAGGCAAATCTCTCAGGTGCAAATCTTACAAATGTAAATGGTAAATTTGTTAACTTTAATGCGGCTATCCTTGTAGGTGCTGAACTATCAGGTGCTAATTTTCAAAATGGTGCGTTCATGGGAGCTAACCTTACAAATGCAGAACTTTCAGGAGTAAATCTTAGTTATACTGACATGACCGATGCAGACTTTACTGGCGCTGATCTTTCAGGGGCGGATCTATCGGAAGCTCTTCTTAAAGGTGCAATTCTTCACAATGCCAACCTCACAGGTGCAAATCTACATGATGCAGACATAAAAGGGGATGATCTTAGTGGCGCAGATCTGCATTGTCTTAATCATCCAATATGTATAAAATAAAATGTGAATTTCATACAAGAAACGTGAGTCTAAACCCGAGTCTGAATTCTAATTTACGAAAATACTAAATTTTATGCCCTTGAGGGTTTTTGTTTTAGATAGTATTTAGTGCTAAAACCAAAATACTTTAATTCAAAGTATATATCCAGCAGCTCGTCATAGGTGGGTTTAATTTTCCTAAGATCTTCTCTGCTTATTCCAAACTTGCTTATTACATCCAGGAAAAAATCCTCCTTACCTGTAACATTAGCAGGTGAACAACCATTTCTTACGATTCCACGCCCTAGCCTTATGGTTGTTTCATACATGAATAATCAGACAATTTTTTTTGTATTTATAATTGGTCTTCCAAATTTGGAAATAGAAACGTGTAGTTTAGGTTCTTGTGAAATGCGACAAATCATGGCACGCAGAAAAAATTTGTAAAGTGGTTTTGTCTCTATTCCAATAATATTCTGGACTTTTTTGTAAAATTATTATGACTTAAGCTGTGCATTTGATAAATAGAAAAGCTACGCACGTCATAAATAGAATGAAATTTTTCTGAAATTCAGAATGAGAACAAACATACTGTTACTTTCTATCTTACTTGTTGCATCATCAGGCCTTGTTTGGAATTTTTCCCAAA
>CAZDTF010000232.1:0-2144 GCA_964508325.1 uncultured Nitrosopumilaceae archaeon
GGCCGGCATGTGGCCCGCGCACAGTTGGAAGAAATTCTGCGGCGCGCGCCCACGAGTCTCCACGAAGCGAGCCTACCGGACAACACAGAGTAGCGGCAATAGGCCTAGGGCGGTCAACGACAGCATTAGAAGAAGTGTCTCCCGGCCCGTTTTCGACCCCGCCAGAACTTCTGCAATGATGGCCTTCGCAAAGTTATTGCTGGCCGCCGCTGCCACCACGCCACCCGCGGCAAGCCCGAGCGGCGTCAGTTTTCCCGCGGTCTGCGTAAGGCCCATGATGAATGGATCAACCGGAGCCAGACCAGTAATTGCGGCCATTCCATAAATTCCCGGATCTCCACTTGAAACAAGTGAGACTATTTTTCCTGATTTAGCAAGATCAATGCATTGATGAGCTCTTTCTACCTCTTGAGTCATAGCATATCGGTGAACTTCCTTTCCAGCAATAAGATTCTCTACCAAGTTAACATAGGTTTCATATCCAACAATGGTATTACTTTCTTCGATCACTTGTTTTGCACGAAAAGTCATGTGATCGTGATGACCAGGACCAACTCCTACAATGTATAATTTTCCGGCCATATTACGATAAATCGCTAATTAAGGAAATTTATCCGTTTTCATAAAATATCTAGTTATTGAAATGGATCAATGAATGAACAATTCACTACGTAATCAGTATCTAAAACTCTGGCAGGTTCCACTGTTATGTCTCCCGCAGATTTCTTTGTGTTGATATCTTCCATATTTTCAAGAAGTGTAGCTTGGGTTGGATCGCTCCAGCTAACTAGTGATACCTTACACAATGACCCATATGTACCGTCTCCAGAAGATGCACTACTAATTCCTGGCTGAAAACCAAAAAGTCCAGTTCCGGTTAGTCCATTTGTAAATTGAAAGAGATCTATAAATTCAGAACTTAGGGAGTTAAGTAAGGGTGTGTTTGTAACGCCCATTAGGTCAGCTGGTCCTTGTGTTGCTACATCAGTTACAATATAATAGATAGTTCTACCGTCAGGTCCCCACGCTCTATGAGCTACAAAGGTAACTACCATGTTATTGGTATCGATATCAAGAATCTGCCCTCCTTCGAATGGTTTTTCTTCTAGGGTTTGATTTTCCCTAACTCCCATTTGACCACCTGGCCACATAATCTGGGGCATATTCATAACGATGTTAGTATTGGTAAGTCTGATTTTGCCAGTCATGTTTGCATCAAGAATTTTTTTTTCCGAGTCTAGAATTTCTGGAACTCTACCTATGTTCCAACTAACATCAATTACAGATCTGAGGGGTATATACTGAACTTTTTGTGCCGGAGTGCTTGAAAAAACATCATTTTGAAATCCATTAGTTCCATTACCCGTAATTCCATTATGAAAGAGGTATATTTTGCCTAACGATTCTTTTGGGAGATTAGTTAAGGCTGGTGCATTTTCAACTTTCCATTTTTGTTTGTCTGAGATCACATTCGCGCTTTTTTTATCGTTTGTGTTAGTTACAATGTAGTAAACAGGACTACTATTAAAAAATCCAGAGTGTAATGGAATTTTAGCGCTGACACTGGCACTTGATAATTTTACCGAAGTTTGGCCTATTGTCTGGCCCGTATAGTGTTGCATCGCTTCAGGTGTTTGTCCTCGTATCCAACCATCAACACTGATTGTTGCAGTAAATGTCGTGGAATTTGTAGAGTGTAAACCAACTGCTGCACCTGTGAAATCATAGGAACCTGCGTTTGTGCCAAGATCTACTACTGTTTCAGCAAAAATGGTGTTGCCATCAACTGTCCATGTGGGTTGGCCTTTTGCGTCCACCTTGTCTATTTGATGAAGAATTACGATTTGTATTGGTTCACTTGCGGTATATGTTAATGAACCATGATACAAAGTTCCGTTATTTGGGGATAAAATAATTGCCATCTGTTCATTTTCGTGTCCTTGACCTGGATCCTGTGATGAAGTTAGTGTCTGTGTGAATTGAATTTTTTTAATAATTCCTGCATTAGCATACTGATCCGCGAGTAAGGGTATAGAAAGTATAACCGCAGCAACAGCAAAAATTACAATTAAAAGAACATATTTGTTCATAAGGTCTGAATCATTGTTTTACATAAATGCCTTTTCCAAGGTTCAATTCTCATT
>CAZDTF010000233.1:0-2143 GCA_964508325.1 uncultured Nitrosopumilaceae archaeon
ATACACAAAACCAATTTTGCTATAAAAAAACAAACATGTATGGAAAAGGCGGAGTATCGTATGTTGTTGGCTCAAACGGAGTAGACGGTGAACTACACTTTAACTCTATTGATAACGGAGATTTTTATTTTACAATCAAAAACATGGCTAAAATCAATAATGATGAGGCTGTAATTACATTTGCTGACAAATATCATGAAATAAGAAACAAAAATACTAATCAAATAAATGACAAATTCGAATATTCTATAAAAATAAAAAAATTTGATACATTTATTTCAACTTGCATCAGTGATAATGGAACTGATGTAAACGTAGTGCAATACTTGGGAATTAAGACAATAGATGGCATTGATTATTTTGTGACATGGCATACTCCTGCGCATTCTGAGAAAGATATAGAATGCAAATATCCTGAGATAATTCAGTATAGCCTAAAACATCATTTTGGTGATCTTTAAAAAAATGAAAACTCTATACTACTCAATAATGATCATGCTCAGGATTTCGCGATCCAAAATTAGAAAAATTTTAATTTATTATATGACGAATTGTGATGTTATTAATCATGTTAAATACTACTATTTTATAGAATAAAACTGCGGTAGACTGGATGGCTAGATGTGGACCTCCTGCAAGAGACCTATCGGTCACCCATCTGCCGCTATTTATTCAAAATATTTAGAAAAGATCCTGAACTATCTTTTTTATATTGCCTATTTCGTCCTCTTCTTGCTTTATCTTCTTCTCAATTACTCGAATCATAGAGTCCTGCCATAATTGGTGAGAAAAGAAATTATGGTATGTATTTGCAGCAATCATCTCATCATCTACTACAGTGTCTTCTAAAAATTTTGTCACAATTGTATCTGTAAGTTTTAAAATTCGTTGATTTAGTTTGAAACTCTTGAAAATAGGTTCAAGCTTTGCTATGTCTTCTTTGAAATCTCCTTTTGTGAATAGAATTTTTTCATGGAGAATTTTAAAATACACAGCTACAAAAAAAAGCGTAGCATATCTCTTTGTCTTGTGGCCTCCTTTCTTTCCATAACTTAGAATTCTCTTGGCATACTCCTTTACAAGATAAGGATACAAAAGTAATCTTAAATCGTCTTTGAGTCTCTCATTGAAGACTTCATCATATTTGCTACCACGCGGTAAAAACTGTGCGGGAGAGCTATATGACTCTGTAGGGCGTTGTTCTATTCCAGCTACAAATGCCTGTATGGCATCTTTTGCAACAATTACTTTTTTGTGATTTTCGGGTAGATACTTGTTATATGTTGAATCACCGCCAAACTCGCTTTGCTGTGACTTTGCCTTGGAATCAAAAGAGCCAGCTTGAATCTCATAGAAATACCCAAAGTTTTCCATTTGAGATTTAATAGATTTATGGAAATCCATGAGAGAAACTAAATCTTTTCCTCTTACGGCATTTTGGGAATTTCTGTATTTTGTAATGTTATTTTGATCTTCTTCATCAGCTGCTTTGATAATTGTTACCGTTATACTGCCCTCAAGATTATGAGTACGTTTTGCATGATCCAAAATTGAATTTGATGTTTGAGCTCCGTTTACTATTTGTGGTGCATGTAAAAGTATTGCATTTTCTTCCAACTCTTCAAAGTCACTTACAACAATAGTAATTCCATTGTTATAATAGAAAAATTTGTTAGGTGATTCTTGAAGTGTCTCTCTCAAACCTTTATTTACCGTTGTCTTGAATTGCATCCATTGTCTAATATTAGATTCAAAAACATAATCTCGATTTTTTGTAACAAAATTTGTTAATTCTCTGAGTTTTAAAATCCCAAGAAGCGTGTTTTGATATTTCAGTTTACTTTCAAGCTTTATGGCAGCTTTTTTACCTGCTGCAGGTTTTTTTATTCTATCCCAAAGTCTCTGAATGATTATTTCAATATCAAATATCTCAAGTGATTCTTGATTCTGATACTCTACTTTTTGATCTGTCATATATACACATTCAATTTTTAGATTCTTCTCGCGTATCTGAGTTACCAAGCGAGCTAATTCTGGCCGCATTTTTGAAATATCTTTATATTGTAAATTCTTGACATCTTCTTTGAACTTGGCAATTGCTTCCATAGAAACTACATTGTTCAATGTGCCATAGTCTAATGAA
>CAZDTF010000234.1:0-2124 GCA_964508325.1 uncultured Nitrosopumilaceae archaeon
AATTGATGATCCACCATGCGAAGGGTTATGCAGCAACGGTTCAGATAACATCTTGTAGTAATTGCTAAATTATATGACAATCAAGATCAATTGCTTGAAAAACAATACGTTATCAATTTTGTCAATAGTTATGCTTGGATTTTCTATAATATCGTTTTTTGTAATGCGCAGTTATCAATCAAATATTGCAGGATGGAGTGCCGTTGTATTTGGTTTTTTATCCATTACAACCATGATAGTTGGCGGGTTGCGAAAATTAAAAAATGGAAAAATTGCAAAATCTCAGAACTGAAGAATCGATATCATTTTAGGCAACAACTAGATATATACAATATTGTGGAATAATGGAGACATCACATCATGGGATTATTTGGTAGCAAAAAGATAGAATCTTGTGCAGTTTGTAAAAAAGAGGCATCTAGCACTAGCAAGCCGAAAAAAGAATGGAATCTAAAGGGAGTAGTGTGTACGGATTGCTTTGTAAAATTGATGAAAAAACCCCATCCAAAGGCCACAAATCCTGACGACAAGTGCGTCTTGTGCGGTGCAGAGCCAGGCGGGCTATACCTATGGAAGCCCAAAAAAGATTGGGATGTAAAAGGATGGTTGTGCGAGCCTTGCTATAATGAAAGAGAAAAGTCAGATAGTGAGTTGAAGAAAAATTGTGTCCTGTGCAATGCAAAACTTGGATTTCTTGCACGTCGTGCAAAAAAAGAATGGAACGTTGATGGATATGTCTGCAAAGACTGCTGGAAGATTCAAGAATCAAAGACTAGTTAAATTCTAGCAAGGCCATATTATATCATTGAATACATTAAAGATTAGAATAATCATTTTAGCAGTAATAGTTATTATCGGTCTGGTTGTATTGGTAGTGCCTTTCAAGTCCGGTACAAACGAAGTTATCAGACTAAGTGTTACGGCCCAGACAACACCAGAAGATGTAAAGATCCACACACAGGATGAGCTTGCCAATATTGATAGCGATACAACAATTTTGGATAATTCAACATTGGACAAAGTTCCAGTTTTAAAAGATGCAATTGATCAAGCATATAGCAGATTTGAGCCTCCACCTCTTCACGGCATACATACCTATACTGTACAGATTAGTCCAGATGATGCAAATTCCATAATGCGACTAGCTGGAAACAAGGTAACCCAAGCACCTGAGGTTCAAACTAATGATACTAATTTTGGAGTAAACTATACTGAAAATTCTTCTACCATGGAGTTTAAGCTGGATAATTTCTATTATAGTGTAATAATAGATCAACTTGCTCCATCACAAGGAAGCTAGTTTGAGATATTCATATCTTGAAAAATATCTGGACAAGAAAATTTTCTGAAACGTCTATCCAGCCCACTTTAAATGCAAGGAAATGCTACGATATATGATACCAAATTGTCTAGTGGATATCCCTCATTTAATTTTGCAGAGAAACTAGTCAAGCAAAAAGGATCTGGATATCATGTTATAGGCGGCATATTGATTCTCATAATTGGAATTGGCATAGGTCTTGCAATTGATAATAAATTCGTCATATATGGAACTCTAGCTTTTGGAGCAGCGGTAATCATCTCTGCATTTTTAATGATAATAAAACAATATGAGAGGGCAATAATTCTCAGACTGGGAAGATACCAGAGACAGGTTGGACCAGGAGTTCAAACAAGATTACCTTTTGCGGATAATATTCTAGTAGTTGACATACGAGAAAAGGTGAGTGAATTTAAAGCAGAAAGGATGCTTACTAAAGACAATGTCCCAGTTACAATCGACGCAATACTTCGTTATAAAATAATACCAGAGCGTGCAAAAGACGCCATACTAAATGTGGAGAACTTTAATCAAATGATACAGCAGGTATCACAGACAACACTTCGCAATAACATTGGTTCTTCACAGTTCCAAGATGTGCTTTCAAAAAGAGAGGAGATAAACCAGCATGTAAGAACCATAATTGCTAGCGAGGCAAGTAACTGGGGAATTGAAGTAACAGGTGTGGAGATTCGCCAGGTGATAATTCCTCAAGAACTTGAATCTGCAATGTCGATGCAGGCACAAGCCGAGCGTAAAAAAAATGCAAGAGTCAAATAGGGAAAGTCTGAAGTTTTGGTTGG
>CAZDTF010000235.1:0-2088 GCA_964508325.1 uncultured Nitrosopumilaceae archaeon
TTCCATGGTATAGAATGTTACATAATAAAAGATAATATCTCTTATTGTTATTTTTTCAAGCTCAGTTGGGTTTCATCAATATCTTGCCAAAGATGTTACCTGCAAGCATCTTTTTGTGCGCCTCTGCAGCATCCTCAAATGTATAGAGGGAGTCAACTATGGATTTTATTTTCCCCTTTGACATCCAGTACATTGATTCTTCCATTTCCGCTTTAGTTCCCTGAGTTGAGCCCAAGATGTTTGTTCCTTTAAAAAATATGTGTCGTAGATCAGACGTTACATCATAGCCAGTTGTTGCACCTGTTGTAACAAGTGTTGCGCCATACTTGAGCAAGGTCAATTCCTTGTTCCAGTGCGAGCCTCCAATATGCTCAAAGATTACATCAATTCCTGGCGCTTGATTTTTCTTTTTGGCAAGCTCTTTTGATATTGTAAAGACTTGTTTGTGCCAGTCTTCTTTTCTGTGATCTACTGCATAGTCTGCGCCAATTTTTAGGCATCTATCCAGCTTGTCAGGACTAGCTGTTGTGATAACATCGCATGAAAATAATTTTGCAATCTGTATGCCAAAGGTTCCCATGCCAGAACCGCCGCCCATTACAAGAACGGTTTGTCCTGGTCTTATTTTTGCCCTGCCAACTAGCATGTGCCACGAAGTCATTAAAACCATTGATGCCGCAGCTGCTTCCTCATAGCTGATGTTATCTGGAATCTTGACTACGTTTACCTCTGGCAGATGAGTTATTTCACAATAGCCTCCCCACAATGGCCCAGTTTGGAATCCCCAAACCTTTCTGTCTTGGCAATCATATTCTCTGCCACTAGTACATTTGCTACAAACCCGACAAGAAAGATTTCCGTGTGAGACAACCCTGTCTCCAACTTTGATGTTTTTTACTTCGTCTCCAACTTCAACTACTTGGCCTGCCGCATCAGTTCCTGAGATGTGTGGTAGTGGTATCTGCAGTGGTTTTCCTCGCATTCCCCAGATGTCATCGTAGTTTAGTCCTGCAAATTTTACTTTAAAAATTACCTCGTTTGGTTTAGGCTTGGGGTCTGATACTTCTTTTATCTTTAGGATCTTTTCGTACTTGTCGTCAGGGGCATATTCTTCGTATACTAGAGCCTTCATAAATTTCCGTGATTTGTATTGGCAATATTAAGAAAGTGATTGTAAAGATTTAAGGTCAAAATGTTAGTAACAAGTTCAGGTTGATTTGAGGATAGTGGGCTCGATGGGACTAGGGTACCAACGTGGTCCAATTTCCGGACCCACTTTTGTAGAATTCTGAAATAAGCATAGAAAATTTTCAAATAATTTCTGAATTTTTATCTCTGTCCATCCGCTTTTGAATTAATTTTTTTATCATCATATTTGTAAAGATAAAGGTCGAGCCCTTGGTCAGGATCTGATTTTACAAATTTTTTGATAAGATGTAATTCATGAATATCTAAGTCATCACGCATAATTCCTAGGCCATTTTTATTATCTCTCACCTTATCTTCATTAGAGAGGTAATCAGTAAGTACATCGCAGACGATTTTTGTCATATTATCCAGGTCTTTCTCATACTTACCAGTATTGGCAGCGGATTCGTTAAGATAATAAATTACTTTTAGGGAAAACACCTTGTTCTCACATCTTTTCTTCGTTACTTCTAAATCAACAAGTGGTTTGATCCTATTCAGTAAAGCAGTTTTACGCTCCATTGGATTTTCATTATCTGTTTGGGGTTCGAAATCACGAATTCCCTCCACCTTTAGAAGACACTTTTTTATTCCAAAGACCATATCATTGATTGCTTTATGTTTAATTTAACCAATTTTAAAAAACGGGCTTAGATCCCAGTTTCAAGCAGTTCATTAAGAATTTATAAAAAGGGTATTGATTTTCATCTGGTCGCTGTGAGGAATCTGAGTTGTCACTTGCCGTTTGATCACTTGATCCTTCTCTCATCTTGATATTGCGTTATGCGCTTTTCGAAGCAAATTAACGGGCTAGTACGGAGACACTCATTATCCCAAATTTTCAGAGTACTGATGCACGTACGTGTGGCTTTCTGCACTTTAGACGTGGTGTGTTACCCC
>CAZDTF010000236.1:0-2083 GCA_964508325.1 uncultured Nitrosopumilaceae archaeon
TTAAAGTTGTAGTGTTTTCTAGGATAGGAGAAGGTCTAGGTCCGTCCGTATAAGTTGGGGAAGAAAATTTATGTGATAAACCAAGGTCGCTAGTAGTTTACAATGACGGTGGTTATGCAGAATATGTTCTTGTTCCAAGTTACAAATATCTTGCAAGAATTGGAGATATGGATACTGATACTAGCGCACCCTTGTCATGCTCAGCACTCACAGCATATGGTGCAGTAAAGAACACCTGTATAAAACCATCAGATAATGTTGTTATTGTTGGTGCCGGTGGATTGGGTTTGATGGCAATGCAACTTGCAAAAGCTGTCACGGGTGCAAGGATTATTGCTATGGATGTAAACGATGATAAATTACAGGTTGCAAAACAAAGTGGCGCAGATCTTGTTATTAATTCAAAAAAAGAAGATGAAGATAAACGTTTAATGTAATTAACTGGAAATCTTGGTGCTGACGCAGTAATTGATTTTGTTAATGCAACCAACACTGTGGAAATAGACATGCAAATACTTCGAAGAAGAGCTAGAGTGGTTCTTGTGGGACTTTTTGGTGGGGCATTGCAGCTAAACTTGGTTACAATGCCAACTAGGGCATACAAGCTGATTGGCTCTTACACGGGCTCTATGACTGACATGATTGAATTAATTTCTCTTGCAAATAGAGGCGTGATTAAACCACTTGTCTCAAATCGATTCAAGCTTAATCAGGCAACAGAAGCACTCTCAATGCTAAAGCAGGGCAAGATAATAGGTAGAGGAATAATAAACCCGTGATTTTCAATCATTTTGATTCTTACGTAACAGACAATTCTAACTAAATCAGTTAAGATTAATACTGGACTGAAAAGGAACGTTCTTTGTGGCCCTTGTAGTACAGTGGCCAGTATAGGGGACTGTGGATCCCCGGACAGGGGTTCGATTCCCCTCAAGGGCCCATTGATTTTTTTTATTGAACTAAAATCAAAATACCCATCAATGGTATCATTCGGGTTTGGAAATAGATTCGGAACTAGTAGTAGGATAACTTCAGCATAGACTTGGACATTGCAATTATAGAGATTACTGCAATTACAAGTACTAGAGCTGCAATTGAACCAAATTCTGGAACAGCTTGATTAGCACTTTGTCCTAATGCAGTAGCATATCTTGGATCTGTTGATAAATCTACACTGACAACGGTGCCATTTGAAAATATGGTTGCATATAATTTCTGTTTGTCAGAATCAATAGATACTGAAAAAGGATTGGCTGCAATATCATAACCCCCAACGAGAGCGTTTGTTTTTGTATCAACAAGCTCCACTCGGTTCAGGAAACTTGAGATAGTGACAGGACTAGAAGGAGTATAAGTGACATGCATTACATTATTTTTTGAATTGAATGCAATAGCATGAGTGGGTCCACTGAGTTTTATCTGTGTCAAAAGAGTGTTATTAGTCATATCAATTACCGCAACATTTGGTGATGCATGATTAGTAACGTACAATCTCTTATTTACAGGATCAATTGCCATTTGATCTGGAACAGATCCTACCTTTACATTTCCTGTAACTTTGTTAGTATTCAAATCTATAACTGTAATATCACTAGACTCCCAATTTGAAACATATCCTGTGTTTGTTGCATCATAGATTTTTATTAAAATTGGTGTAATACCTACCGGAATTGTTCCAACCATTGTATCTTGTTTAGTGTCTATTACACTTAAGCTGTTTACACCTGCATGTATGACATAGAGCATCTCATTGATAGAATCGTATGCCAATCCTCCTCCACTTGTTTGAATTGCGAGATACGGTCCGTATGGGTTATTATATAAAAGTGCGTTATTGGATTGAGTAGTTTGTGGAGTTCCCAAGCTAATGTCTTTTATTTTTGCAAGAGTAGTCAAATCAAAAACAGATACATTATTTTGAGAATCAAAGGTTGCATAAAGTTTATTTTTGTCTTTTACCACTTCAAATAATATCACACCTTTCCCAGCATTTATCGTACTAATAGCTTTGTCTGAATTTTCATCAATTACTACAATGGTACCATTTAATGTCTTTGTAACTTATAATTTTCTATCTACGTTT
>CAZDTF010000237.1:0-2080 GCA_964508325.1 uncultured Nitrosopumilaceae archaeon
TGACCACTGGATTAGAAGTCCAGCACTCTATCCATGCTGAGCTACAGGCCCAAGAATTGGGCACAGGGCTACCATATTAAGGGTTTTTCACAACCAATTTCTTTTGTTTAGTTCTCTTTCCATTTTGAAAAGAAATTGTTGTGAGTATCCAGCATATGGCCCAAAATATTCTACAGTTTTTTTGTGAATAGATTCATAATTTTTTTCAGTAAGAGATTTTTCAATTAAACCAAAAAATTTTTTTGAATAATATTTTTGTAAAATTCTTTGTGTCCACCTATCTATTGGAAAGGCCTCAAGTTTTTCAAGTGAGAATAAGAGTATACAATCTGCAACTTTGTTCCCAACTCCATAAATATTTTTTAAATCATCTTTTGCAGACTCATAGTCAATTTTCTTTAAAAAATCAAATTCTAGTGCGCCAGAATGTATACTTATCGCTGCTATCTTTACGTATTTTGCCCTAAATCCAAGACCGCATGAAAGTAAATCTTTCAGGTTAGCCTTTGCAAGCTTCTCAACTGCAGGAAAAGCAAAAAATTCATGACCGTCAAACTCTATTTTCTTACCAAATTTGTGGCAAAGTCGTTTTAACATTTGTTTGATGTTTTGGATTGATGAATTTGATGAACAAATAAAAGAGATATAGCATTGAAATGGATCTTGTCTGAGTAACCTCAGTCCTGGAAAACGTTTTACAGCAGATCCTACAAGGCTGTCTTTGCTTATTTCATTTAGAATTTTTTTCATGTCATCATCTTGTCTAAAAAAATCACTAGGTTTTTTTTGTGATGAAATTATTTCAAAAGGATTTTGTCTTACCTTTAAAATCTCTGTACCATTTACCCCATACCACACTCCATCAATCTTGTCCCAGAGAAAAACTTGACCACTATTGATAGTGGTATCTAGGTCTATTCTTGTAAATTCTTGCATCTCAAATAGTAATTTCATCGCCTATTCTTGGTGCGATTGCATCAAACCCAAACTTCTCATGAATTTCTTCTGCAAATTTAGTACATGAATCGCTATCTCCATGAACTGTCAGAACTTTTGGATTTCCTTTAATTCTCTTAATCATAAAAAAAAAACCTTTGATAATAAAGTTGTGGGAAAATGCTAGAAATCAAAAACAAAATCAAATAACAGAAAACGAAATTGAAAAGCCAATAGAAAAAAATGATGAAAAAGTTTATCCTGAAAAAGAAAGAAAAATACAAACAACAAGCATCTGGAATGATATTGCTATCCAAGCGAAATACGAGGAAAAAGAATGGCGCAGAGTAGAAGAAATTTTAATTCAGAAAAAAACAGAAAACGACCTTTTTGCCTGCCTCACATTCAATTGGACGGATGGAAGCATCATAAAGATAGCAGAAGAAATCAAAGCTATTATTTGCAAGGAATTGGATATAGATCTACAAAAATTAAAAAGCCAAAAAAGAGAGTATAATACAGGAAAACAAATGTTTTCATTTATTTGTCGCACGATGCTTTGATTGAGCTTAAGTCAAATTGCCAAATTGCTAGGAAATAATAATGATCATTCGACAATACTCAATCAGCTTAAAAATTTTAATGACTATTATCATACAGAAAATGCATATAAAGAAGAACGAAATAAGATAGAAAGGGAAATAAAGACCATGGTCGAAGGATTATTTATCAAACACTCCTCTAATATTATTACCAAAAAGCAAAAAATCTAAAAATAACCTCTACTTCCCAAAATTTCTTTCTTCCGCTACTGCATCAAACCAAGCCAATGCTGTATCAAATTCTTTTTCATCAAATGCAGGGAAAGTTACATCCGTAAAATACAGTTCTGCATAGCCAATCCATCGAGCCATAAAACCTGATGTCCTCCTCGCCATATTTCCTTTTGTCCTGATCACCAAATCAACATTAGGCAAAGCAGCAAAATCCAAATACTTTCCCAAATCTTCTTCCGTTAATGACTCTTTATGATTGAGATCACCGGAAGCATAGAGTTTTTGTATTCCTCTGAGAATCTCATCTCTCCCACCGTAATTCAAAGCAAAAACAATAGTTCTTCACGATGCAAAACGAAAATCGTTCT
>CAZDTF010000238.1:0-2076 GCA_964508325.1 uncultured Nitrosopumilaceae archaeon
ATTTAACGGGGCTAAATATCTGTCTAGATAATTGAAAATATCTCAAAGAGTAGCTGGTGTTGAATATGCTATACGTGATATCACACTCTTTGCAAAAAAATTGGAAAACCAAGGACAGAAGATAACCTATCTTAACATTGGGGACCCCGTTGCATATGGATTTCAACCTCCAGAAAATGTGAAAGAAGCTTTAATCCAAGGAATCAAAAATGGACAAAACTTCTATGCCCCATCAGAAGGACTCCAAGAACTTAGACAAGCTATTGCTGTAAAAGAAAAGGCAAAGGGGCTATCAGTCTCTGAAGATGACATTATTGTAACAAACGGTGTTTCAGAGGGATTGGAGATGTTGATGGCATCAATTGTTGAACCCGGAGACGAAGTTCTGATACCAGGTCCATATTATCCGCCATATGCCTCATATGTAAGATTGTTCGGTGGTATTCCAGTAGAATTCGGAGTAGACCTTAACAACTCAACACCAGATCTAAACGACGTTAAATCAAAGATTACATCAAAAACTGTAGCAATATGCTTTATCAGTCCAAATAATCCTACAGGAGCTGTCTTTAGCGAAAAGTCTCTTAAAGATTTGATTGATATTGCAATTAAAAATGATCTGTACATAATTTGTGATGAAATCTATGATCAGATAGTTTTTGATGAAAAATTTGTAGGCATAGGAAAAATTAGTGGTGATTCTCCTGTAATATTACTAAATGGATTTTCAAAAGTTCATTTAATGTCTGGCTGGAGGATTGGTTATATTGCATTTAATAACTCCAAGAAACTTGATCTTCTTCGCGAAAACGTCCCGAAGCTTGCAAGAGTTAGGATTGCATCTAACTTACCAGTTCAATATGCTGCCTTAGAATCACTTCGAGGTCCACAAGATTATATTCCAAAATTTGTTTCAGAGCTAAAAAAGCGAAGAGATTATGTCATAAAGCGATTAAACGGGATGCATAATCTTAGTTGTTCAAATCCCAAAGGAGCATTCTACGCTTTTCCAAAAATAGAGAACAATAAATACAAATCCGATAAGGAATTTGTCCTTGATCTATTAAAATCAAAAGGAGTTCTTACAGTTCATGGTTCTGGTTTTGGAACAAAGTACGGAAGTGGTCATTTTAGGATGGTATTCTTACCTGAAATTAATGTGCTAGAACAGGCTCTTGACAAAATAGAAGAGTTTGTTGCTTAAAATTTCCAAATCGTTGTTTTTTTGGGTGATATTTCTATAATGCAATTCGTATCATCTAATAACTCTTGAGCAGACTTTACCTTCAGATTTTCAAAATATCTCTTCAAAATTCTTTTTGCAATAAAGGAAACCTGGTTTCTTTCTAAAATTAATCTTGCTTACCAATTCCCATCACACCAAAGATATCTGGTGATTTTACTCCAATATCAACACAAAAGCTTACCTTTGGATTATTCATGATATTTTTTGCTTTCTTTGTTCTGGTGTTGGTTCCAACATAGAATTTGTTATCTTTAAACTCATACCATACAGGAATAATATGTGGATTTTTTTTACTATCTATTGTAGCAAGCCTCAAAATTTTCTGTGATTTTAAAAATTCAGATGTTCTCATTTTGTGTCTTCCTCATACCTAAAATGATCAAAAAACTTCCAATACCAATCATGCCTACAGATATTTTTTCGTTAGTAATCTCAGGAGATGTAAAAAAGTCAGCAACAAATTCTGGACCCCAAATAAGCAAATTTCTAATAAGAATAATGACAGCCATTACTATAAACAGAACACCCATTGCAGTAAACCAATTTCTGTTACGCCGATAATACAATCTAAGAATAATCTTGGAACATCTTACTTAAATTATCTTTATTCCAGGGTTTCTCATTTTGTTTTTAATCATTGCATTCAGAAGTATAGGGGTTGTAATTTCAGCAAGGTAAGAAAGAGAACCAGGGCCAAGCAATAGAGGTCTTAGAGACTTTATTTCTTTAATCAATTCGTTTACTATATTTATGTAATTTTGGTCATAACCACACACAAAAATATCAGAATCTAAGATTAACTTTGAGTCGATCAGTTTTTTTTTTAAAAT
>CAZDTF010000239.1:0-2054 GCA_964508325.1 uncultured Nitrosopumilaceae archaeon
TAAATCAAGCAATAATTGACTTTTGGAAATTGTGTAATGGAAAAAGAAAGATAACGGAACTTGTAGATGCCTTTGCACAAATTACCGGTCTTCAACGTGGACAAGTAGAAAAAGAAGTCATCCAGCTTATACAACAACTAAGAGATGGAGGAATAGTAATTATAAAAGAACCTGAAGTTTCAAATGTTCAGTTTAAAAAATAAATTTTTTACAAAACTGATTAAATTTCATTAATTTCTGTTATTGTTCCAAGAACAGAATCCATTTTAACAATCGCTCTTTTTTCATTAAATCCTAAGGCAACATACCAGTCTCCTCCCTCACTGTCGTATTTAGTTTCCAAAGTTTTGATTTGGGCTTCGGTAACATTGTACTTTTTTATAATTCCTGATATTGCTAAAGGAATGGCTTCTTTTTCAGTAGGAAGTCTCCTTTTCATCAACCCTATTCCTGGACTCATAGACACTCTCTCATGAGATGAGGTATAATAGTTGCTATCAGTCAAAAAAGATCTAAAACTTGTCATAAGATCTGATCTTGCAAGGTTCTTGTGTTACATGATATCATGATTATAAATGAGTCTATCAGAACCACTAAAGGACGCACTTGTATCCTTAATAGATAATTTAATGGTAAATCCACAGAATATGCGAAACATGGCATCTGATTTAAAACCTCTTACAAAAGATGACACCGAAGTGGCATTTGGAATTTTTGTAGGATATGTGACTGGAGGGTTTGCAGAATTATTCTTTGAGTCACAAAAGCGTGGTATGACATCTATGGAGGCAGAAGAAATGCGAAAGATAATTTTTGAGCGAGCTCTTGAAATGAAAAAAGCCATAGCATATGTAAGAACTCAAAAGTAAAGGCTAAATTTTAACAAACAAAATTCTATATATTACATATTAAACAAAGTTATTTCAAAATGCTCCCATCCAATCTAATTTCTACTTTATTTCTTTCAAAAATTAAAACCATTCTCTTTGTTATCTCGATTCTGACTATCTGTGGTACAGTTACAGAGCTGTTAGGTGGAATATGGGATGCATCAACACATGCTCTGCGAGCACCTGAAAAATTCTGGACAATTCAACATGTTACAATTTATGCTGGTGTTGGAATGATTGTTAGTTCATCAGTTTTGGGTATGATTATTTTATTATTAAATTCTGAAAACAAAATTCTGTTTAAAGGAATAAAGATCCTTCTTTTAGGTTCAATTTTACAACTTGTGGGAGGCTATGCTGATTCCATCTCCCATGAAATATACGGTGTAGATGGTTTGGTAACCCCATCCCACCTTACAATTGAAACAGGCCTTTTTCTATGTGCTCTTGGAAGTTTTATGATACTTTGTCAACTTGACAAAAGAAAAACAAGAAAAGTTTTGCCTATTACTATTATGACAGTGCTTTTATCTGCCACATGGATAGGTTTTAACTTAATTCTACTTTTTACTTCAGTAGTATTGTGTATACCAGTTTATGATTTATTTTCCTCAGGGTGTGCAGTGCTGTAATTTCGTAATCTTTTGTAGCTAGACCATACAATTAAGCATGTTCCGATGAGCGATATAAAAGAAGGAAATGTAAATTCTATCGCTTTAGTATTTCCAAACTCTGCTTTAATTTGCATGGGGTTTTCGGAAAGGTTAGTTATTTCTAAAGTATATTTTCCAGTATAACTAAATTCAAAATAATTTACGGACATTTTTGTTCCTATTCGTTTAAGATCCACCATACTTCCTTGAGGATCTAATATTTTTACTAATATTGTTTCTTTTGAGTAACTTGGAATTGTGATTTTATAAAAACCAAGTCCTTTGTTTTTTAAATCTAAATCAATACTGGCACTTTCTTTTGTACCTATGTTCAGATCTTGTGATGTTTTTTCTGCAGTAGAAAATGCAAACACTACCCAAATTGAACCGATAATCATTAATGACAATCCAATTCTAAAAGGTGTTAACTTTTTCATATATCTGGCATTTGTTTTCCTGTCTTAAAATCCACTCTATAACTAAAGGGCCCGGAGGGATTCGAACCCTCGAC
>CAZDTF010000240.1:0-2041 GCA_964508325.1 uncultured Nitrosopumilaceae archaeon
ACCGAAAAATTCCTTGAACATAAAGAGCACAACATAGTGGAGATAAAGAAAGGTGATCCTGACCCAAGTTTACTTAGAGACTTTCAGAAAAAAGGTTTATCTATAAAACGGAAAATCCAGAAACCAAAAAAGGAAAAGAATGCAGTAAATAAAGATGAACGAAACGAGGCCAAGAAACTTTTTGATTTTGCGCTATCAAAAATAAAAAGACTGGTCATATCTGAAAATAATCAAAATGAAGTATATGCAATCATTGAAAACAATTCACATATCGAAACACTGCATTTGTCTACCTCAAGAGCACGATATTGGCTAAATGTTCTATACTCAAACGAGGTCAACACAAAAGAAATTAGAAGTGAGGATTTCTACAAAGGTGTTCTATATCATATCATATCAAAAGCTCAAATGAATGGAACCTCAAGAAGCAAAGTTTACAATCGAGTTGCACAACTGGATGGGGAAATATATTATGATCTCGGTACCCCTAACTGGGAGGCAGTAAGAATCTCAAAGTCTGGGATCAAGATAATGAAATTAGATGTAGACTCTCCTATATTTCGACGAAGCCAGACATTGTACGAGCAAGTAAAGCCAGAATTTGTTGAGAACAGAGCATTAGATAATCTCTGTGATCTTCTTAGGATAGTTGGAAATGACAGACTTGTATTCAAGGTGCATCTTGTTACTATGTTTCTTGAAGAATTCCCAATCCCTATAATGATATTTGATGGAAGTGCTGGCAGCCTAAAGACCACAGCAACCACTAGCGTAAAAAGGGTAATAGATCCAAATGGCAAATCCAAAGAAGATAACGCCGGTACAATGTCCACAAAGAATGATGATTTGGTAATTCAGCTAAGTAACCGTTACCTTGCAAGTTTTGACAACGTATCAAAAATTGATCAGCAATCTTCTGATACACTTTGTAGGGCAATCACTGGTTCAAGTAATCAGAAAAGAGAATTATATACAAATGCAGATGAAATAATTCTAAATATGAGAAGAAAGATTGTTCTTAACGGCATAGTCCCAACATTAGATTATCCCGACTTGCGAGAACGTGCATTATTCTATACAAGGGAAACTATTGATGAAACGAATAGAATAAGCGAAGAAGAATTTGAAAAACGATTCCAAAAAATACTTCCTTCGGTACTTGGTGAATGTTTAACACATATACATCGGGCAATGAAAATCAGCGAACCGACCAAAAATGAGGTAAAGCCGAGATCAAGGATGGCGGATTTTGAAATTTGGGGAGAGTCAATCGCAAGTTCGATGGGATATCAGAAAAACCAATTCCTTGAATCGTATTATGAAAAATTAAGTGAGGGAACACTAAACGCAAAAGATCACTATCCAATTGTTGACATTATTCAGAATTTTATGGATAATAAGATAGAGATGGATTCTACAATGTCATCACTATTCAAAACAATAAAAGCGGAAGCAGAAAATGATGGAATCGAAATTAACTCAAAATATGTTCATTTCCCAAAGACCCCAAACCAGTTAAGCAGAGACCTCAAAATCGTAAATCCTATCCTGAGTAATCTTGGATATTTGGTCGAGATAGACCATTACACCAAAAGAGATGGAAAATATCCACGCAATGCCTCTATTGTAAGAATCAGGAGGAGGAATAAACAGTCTACATTGGATGGCTCTTCATACTCTCAAAAACCCACTGATAGCAGTATTTCTACAATTAATGAAATACCATCCATGTCATCCTTGTCTCCTTGTCAAGACCGAAAACAAACACAAAATGATGATAAAAATGGTAAGGATGTGGCAGACGAACCTTTATCTGATCCTTGTCAGAAAATTCCTGAAAACAAGCATGAAATTGAATCTGGTAAGGATGACAAGGATGGTTATGATAATTTTATTACAATTTCCAACCACACGCATTTTACCTGTGAGACTTGTAATGCTGGACCATTCAATCTAGAGGCTTCGACTAAATCATCGGGTTCAATATTGGATTTCCATAGAAAGGCGGGCCACGTCATAAAATTCATGACAGAATCCGAAG
>CAZDTF010000241.1:0-2036 GCA_964508325.1 uncultured Nitrosopumilaceae archaeon
ATAAAAAAGGACTAGCACCATCATGGGAGCAGAAAAAGTTTTCAAAAGAAGAAAGAACAGACAAGCTAGTACCAGTAATTGTATCTGAAAATACTAAAAACACAAATGCATTACACATTCATCAGGATGCTAGCTTTTACCTTTCAACCTTGACTACTGGAAGTCAGGTAGAACACAAGCAAAGTGCTGGACGCAAATCATACTTGTTTGTAATTGACGGACAGATCAAACTCAACAATCATACCATGCAAACAAGAGACGCAGCCATGATAGAAAATGAAAACAATCTGGTAATTAAGGCAGAAAAACCAACAGAATTAATTCTAATTGATCTGCCAGAAAAATATGCTATCAATAACTAAAAAATTACAAAAATATCTTAATTATGGTTTGTTACCACATTTTGAATACAAACCGGATTGCCAGTACATTGTAGATTTGCACCAGTAAGATCAACACCCTTTATGTCGGCATCATGAAGATTGGCATGCCAGAGATTGGCATTGCGAAGAGTTCCACCTTTGAGAAGGGCCTCTGATAAATCTGCTCCTGAAAGATCAGCACCAGTAAAGTCTGCATAGGTCATGTCAGTATAGCTAAGATTTACACCTGCAAGTTTTGCATTTGTAAAATCAGCTGCCATAAATGCCCCGTTTTTTAGATTAGCTCCTGTGAGATTAGCACCTACAAGTATGGCTCCATTTAGATTAGCAAATTGGCCCTTGGCGTGTGAGAGATTTGCACCAGTAAGATTGGCACTTGCTAGCTGGGCGTTTATCATCTGGGCATTTTGGAGATTTGCACCAACAAGATTAGTGCGATAAAAATATGCCTTGTTGATGTTTGCATGATCAAGGTTAATGTTTGAAAGATTAGCACTGTGAAGATTAGAGTGATTTAGATTGGCACCTGAAAAATTGCAATTAGACCAATCAACTATAGGAAATGTTCTTTGAGCACAGTTTTTAGCTGGCATGTCTGAACTAGATTTCATCGGGAGATCGTTTTTTGGTACTTGAAACATGCCATGCTCAATAAGATATCTGATTCCTTGGGTGTATCCTGAATCACTGCTTTCTTGTGCATAAACCATAGGGAAAGAAGGTACTAGCAATATGGAAAAAACTGAAACCATTCCAACCAATAACAAGGAAATATTTCGTGAAATTAGTTTCATTAGGGCAAGCTAATTGTAATAGATATTTAATCTGTTTATTCGAAATATTTTCTGAAACCAATTTTTGATTCTAGTGATGTGGAATAGCATTGCAACATGAAAGCAGTAACTGAAAAATCATTTATTCACTATTGACAGAAGCTCAGGTAACGCCTTTGCAGATGTTGACCTAATGGATAGATCCATGCTTTTAGACATTAGAGTTTCCTCTGGATTTACCTCAATTATGGTAGCTCCATTTTGTTTTGCATATACTGGTAACATGTTTGCAGGTGATACTGCAAGCGAGGTGCCTACTACAAACATTACATTGCACGAATTTGCCTGCATCATGGCTTCACCCCAGACATTTTGTGGTAGTGCTTCACCAAACCAGACCACGTCAGGTCTTAGCATTTTACCACATTTACAAATAGGTGGAAGCTCTGAGAAATCACCCGTAATTTTTTCTTTAAAATCGCATACAGTGCACTTTATTGTGATAATGCTTCCATGTATTTCATAGACCTCGCTACTTCCCGCTCTCTGCTCCAAACACTCTATGTTTCCGTTAGGAACTCTAACCTGCTTGAATTTTTCTAAATCTGCTATGGTATGATGACCTGCATTTGGCTTTGCAGCAAGTATGTTTTTTCTTCGCTCGTCATACCATTCCCATACCAGCTTTGGGTTTTCATAAAACGCATCTATTGTGGCAAGCTGCATGACATCATATTTTCTCCACAATCCGTCTTTTCCCCTAAAAGTGGGAATATCGCTTTCTTGTGATATGCCAGCACCAGTGACAAAAACAATTTTTTTTGCATCAAGTAATTTGTCAGCTATTGATTCAAACATTTCACTTTATATCAATCTCTAA
>CAZDTF010000242.1:0-2022 GCA_964508325.1 uncultured Nitrosopumilaceae archaeon
CAAAAAACTGACGTTACCAAGGGTTTGGTTTGCTACTTTATAAAAAATATCATAAACGATGTCAAAAAATGTCTGCCCTTTTTCGATCATGAAATCTCAACAATCTTACAAACTAGCTTTCTAACAACTTGTTGAACTTCAGGTTCATCGCTTGTCATTGCAATTATTGTTTCTTGTCCTGCGTCTAATATGGATGCACCGTCAGCCACTATTTTTGCCCAGTTGATTAGATCACCAATAGATGGACCGTAAGGAAGTTCACCAGATTTATACTGTCTTCTTAGCTCAGCTCCGACCTTTACTATCTTTTCTGCAATTTGTCTTTGTACACCTGTTATCTTTACCACAAGATCTATTTCTTTTTGATCTATTTTGGTTCCCACGCTCATGTAGTCAAAGTTTAACCAGACACTCATTCTTCTTCTCATTGCTGCGTTAATAGGCTTGGTTCCTGCAAATTCTGATGATACTGGATTCATACTAATTATAAGAAATGCATCTTTATGGCGTTGAATTATTTCGTTGTCTTTTTCTGTTAACACCATGTGTCCTCTTTGATCAAGTATGGGGTTGAGCTTGGTCGCAACATCTTGTTTCATCATGTTGGCTTCATCTAAGTATAGTATCCCACCGTTTCTGCACCATGAGGTAATAAGCCCGTCTATCCAATTCTCTTTTCCGAGTCCAATGTATCTCCCAAAAAGATCAAATACAGATGTTTGGAGACCACAATTAATTTCCCATAACGGAAGACCAGCAAGTTCGGCTACAAGATATACTATGTGAGTCTTTCCCGTACCGCTTGGCCCAATTAATGCAACTTGCCTAAAAAAGGCTAGTGCTCTGCCTATTCTTTCAACATACTTTTCACCGTTATCAAGGTAAGGAGGAGTATCTTTTGGAATAAGTTCTGATATCTCCGGATTGAATGTAAATTTAGTAGAATCAAGATATTTTTTTATATCATAATTTTTGGAAAGAGCATGCGTATCACGCTTTAACTGCGAGATTTTGAGGTTTAGCGTAAATCTTTCATCACTAATCTTAGCAGTACTAAATTCTTTAGTTCTTTTATTTAGTTGGTTCCCAGTTCCACTCATGGATTGATTATCTTTCATGCGCACTTAATTCTATGATGTGTATTATGAAACTACAGACAGTATGTTAAGTTAGATGAATTTTAATCTAGATTAAGAATGAACCCAAAGGTCGAGTTAACTTCCTTGTCCATTTCCAAATTAAGGAATGACCAAAATTCATTTGTCAAATATGACATCGAAGCAGCACTTGACGAGTTAGAAAATACAGAAACCGACGTCAAATTAAAATACAAATTTGTTCTTCTTTCAAATCCCACAAACACAAAAATAAGTGTAGAGGGAATTGCAACAATTTTTACCAACCAGTCAGAATTACCAAAATATCTTGGTCTTGACGAGAAAAAAATTCCACATATCATAAACATCATCTATCAGGAAATTTTTCCACTTTTTTACATAGTTTCAAAGAGCATGCAAGTACCATGTCCGGCTTACAAACTATCCGAGGTTTCAGCGATTGAGAAAGAAAGTACCAAGCCTGTGGCTGAACAAACCAACGATAATTCAGCAGAGCCAGCTCAAGAGCAAAACAATGTAAATGAACCAAAAACCACAGCCGAAATACAGGAAGAGCTAGAAAAACTGACTGAACCGGAAACGTTACAAGAACCCGTTATAAAGAGTTGAATGTAAGTCCAACTTAAAGACATACATACCGATAATATCTATTTTACTTCTTTTTGAAATATGAGAATGAGGCATTGCAAGTCTAGGAGAGGAATAAGTAGTGCAGTTGTAGGTGCACTATTGCTTACTGGTACCACAGTATTGGGAATCGGACTTGTTGCTTGGGCTAATAGTAGTGTTACAAGAACTGAATCTATCCTAGCTTCTTCGGCATCAGGCAGAAGCAATACAATTAGTGAATAACTATCTATAGAAAATATCTGGTTTAAACAGAATTTTCCCTACGTCAACAATT
>CAZDTF010000243.1:0-1991 GCA_964508325.1 uncultured Nitrosopumilaceae archaeon
ATGCAGGAATACCAGATTCCTGATCTCTAAGTATGACTCTCACAGGTTTGAATCCACAAATTAGATCTTAGTGTTAACTGGCTGATGTTGTAGGTTTTGTTGTTCCAGAAGAAATTGTTTTTCCAAAATATGTTAATACATTTGGTCTCCACATGTAATATATTATAACTAGAGGTATTCCCATAAACAGATTTCCGGCACTTATATCTCCTGTCGGGAACTTTAAACTTCCAATAATTATCTCACAAATATTTTCTATTATGACTAATTTTCGCCCCCACCTTTTTCCTTTGTGTATAGATGCCGATATAACAATGAGCAATATTACCCATGTCCCAAGTAGAAGTGCTGAGAATTCGCCAAGGTTCACAAATTCATGGAATGGTACGGCATAGTTTATCGTCAACTTCATTTTTTCAGTTATCGGTATGTGACTGCTGTAAATTAAAACGATGCCTAGTGCAATAAACAATAATGCAATACCGACAATTAGGTAATAGTAGATGATGAGTATAATGCCGTGTAGTCTTTTTGTTCTAGGTTTAGATGGAGAATAATAATGGGGTCGTTTTATCCGCCATACACCCTCTTGTACACCGCCTACAATCAAGCCGATAAATCCTGCAAGAAAAAATAATGAACCTACAACGCTGATTTGCCGTGGCATTGTATGGGAAGCTTCAGCTATTGATAATCCCGTTACAAACAAACTGGCACCAATTATGATGATTAGGTGTTTTCTTATCTTACTTGGATGATGAGTCCTGATTGCCATAAGTGACAATACAAACTTGGAACTAATAGAATGAGTATGTTCTATTGCCATACTGACTTGATATCTCATCTAATTTTCATTCTTTGTCGAAAAAAATAGAACGCCCCAAATTTACGAAGGAAAAGTTCCCAATTCTCGTAATATGGAACGTTATGATTTGTTGGAAATTGTTTGAGTACTCGGATTAATTCCATAATGTGACAACAGAGCCCTTGTCATATCCTAGCAGATATCTTACCAGATCCTCAGCTTGTTTTTCTCTTCCAATTATTTTAGAAGGAATTGAAAGAACGTCAAGGCATGCCTTGTTTGCAAAAATGCTGTTTTCCTTGTCTATTTTTGATATTATTCGTGCTAAATCACGCGTGTTCATGGGTAGTCCAGCAAAATGTTCCACTGGAAACTCATATAATAATACTAATCATGATCGCTCTTTAAATTAATGTACAAGAATCAAAAAACAGGCAAATGAACTTGTTATTTGACGAGCATTGTTCTGGAAATTATTTTAACAATAAAGCAGAGATTGATAAAAATCACAAATCAAGATGGGTTGGTAAAGATGGTGTGTTACCTGCTGGAACCAAAGATGAAGAAATACTAGAATATGCAAAAAAGAAGGATTTGACAATTGTTACAAAGGATGTTAAATTTGTAAAATTATGTAGTGAAAAAAATGCAAAGGTTGCAGTGCTAAAAGGAAATTATCTTTATCTTATTGATACAGCTGTGAAAATGTTTGGTAGTGAACCTGAAAGTAGATTATTCACATATGATTAAATTTCAAAATCAAGCTTGAAAATTAAAATTCACATTAATTAAATTCAAAACTTCTTTTCATCATCAAAATCATCAGGTCGTATTCTGGAACCATGCAAATCAGGATTGTTGGCTTCCCTTCTTCGTTTAATCCACAGATTGATTCCACCAAACAGCGTTGCACCTAACAAAATAATTCCTGGAACAATCCACATCATGCTTAGAACCATGGTATGAGATCACTATCATGTGATATGATAAAAGGATCTGCAAATCACAAATTAAAAAAAGTCGTGCAAAATAAAATCAACAGCATCCGCTGTAATTCAAAATAAAATGAATCGTCATGTATAGTCTCTATGTATTATGACTGACTGATGTATTGGATAGTTAGTAAACGCAGGCTCACCCCTCGCCGAAGCTTGGGATCTACACCACCTTTCTATCAACGCCGTCT
>CAZDTF010000244.1:0-1984 GCA_964508325.1 uncultured Nitrosopumilaceae archaeon
TTATTCTAAAATGTGATACAATTGGTTCTCTTGAAGCTTTAACTGATCTATTAAAACACCAAAATGTGCCTATATCAATGGCGGATATCGGTCCTGTTACAAGACGCGATGTGGTGGAAGCACTTTCAATAAAAGAAAAGGACAGACATCTAGGTATAGTAATTGCATTTAACGTAAAAATTTTACAAGATGCACAAGAAGAAGCTGACTCAAATCACATCAGAATTTTCCATGATCAAGTAATTTACAGTTTAATTGATAATTATACTCATTGGGTAGATGAAGACACGGCAAACGAGGAAAATGCTATTTTTATGGAGATTACACCAGTTTGCAAATTTACATTTCTAAAAGGATACATATTTAGAAAAAGTAATCCTGCCGTTTTTGGTGTCCGTATAGACGTAGGTGTTCTAAGACAAAAAGTTCCCACAATGAATATGTCTGGAAGAAAAATAGGTATAATTCACCAACTACAGGACAACGGTAAAAATATTGAAGAAGCAAAACGAGGACAAGAAGTTGCAGTTTCTATCCAGAATATAACAATTGGTAGACAAATATCGGAAGAGGAAGTTTTCTATTCATTTCCACCTGCACCTGAGGTAAAGCTTTTGCTGAAGAAATTCTCTCACAAGTTATCTCCTGAAGAATTTCAGGTATTACAGGAAATAGTGGAGATACAAAGAAAACTAAATCCCATGTATGGATACTAGATGTATTTTTGTGCGAGCATGTGAATACCCGGTTCACCAACAGCACCAACTGCCTTGTCTACTAACTGGCCGTTTTTAAAAACAAGAAAAGTTGGAATTGCATATACACCATATCTTGCAGAAATTCCTTGAGCAACATCTACATTTACTCGAGCAAATTTGATAGTTTTGTATTTTTTAGATAGTCTCGTAAATATTGGAAGCATGTACTGGCATGGACCACACCAAGTTGCCCAGAAATCAACAAGCACTGGTTTATCTCCTTCTATGGCATTATCAAAATTTGCATCTGTTAATTCCAAAATTTCTGGTTCTTTTTGGGATGTCATTTCAGACATTTTCTTTTTCATTATTTCTTCAAGTTCTTTATCTACCAACAGGGAGTCAAAGAAGTATATGCTATTTAATAATTTAATCTATAAATCAAGAAGAAATCTCATCATGATGGGTTTTTCCTGTTTAATTTCCATGAGATGAAAGGTAGGTGATTTTATCTCCAATTTGAAATGATGTTTTTTAAAATCGATTTCTTCACCGCCAATAATTGCTACAAGATTGTATTCTTCTTTTTTTGTTAATGTTATAGAAAATTTTTTGGCTGCAAACCCCTCTGTGATTGTAAGTATGATGATCTCTTCAAGCCAGTTGTAAAGTAAGTTATTAAGATCTTTTGCAACAATTTCAATTTTTTTATGCGTCTTTTCTTCAACCGATTTGATGTCTATCATTGTGTCGACAACTGATATGCCAGCATTTTCAAAAGCTTCTTCTAGTGTGTTTCCTGTGACTTCGATAAAGGCATCAGTCATGTGTTCTAAATATCGATATACCATTGAATCTATAATGCAAATCTCATCTATTAATCCCTTGTAAAATTAAGAGCTATTCTAATATGGTAATTGTAATCAGAAAGTCTAAATGCATTAGAAAAAGAATGATTCTTGAATTTGGATTTACCACGAGGAATGAGAGACATAGAATTTCAGGAAACTGCTGAAATTGAATATGTAAGACAAAAATTTATACAAACTTCAAATCTTTTTGGATTCCACTTTATGGAACCATCTCCAATTGAATTAGTTTCAGTAATAGAGACAAAAAGTGGTCCAACCATTAAAAATGAAATTTATTATTTTACTGACAAAGGTGATCGAGAAGTTGCATTAAGATTTGATTTTACTATTGGACTTACTAGATACGCAGTATCACAAAAATCAATGAAATTGCCCACTAAACTTTTCGCCTTTGGAGGTTTTTAGAGATTTTAT
>CAZDTF010000245.1:0-1983 GCA_964508325.1 uncultured Nitrosopumilaceae archaeon
CTTACTACCGTCCCAGTTTGCGAACACTCCGGTATTGACACCACCTGACTCTATGAAGGTAACTGGAGCCGAGTTAAGTCCAATTGAACTGGTCCTAACTTGGTTAGTATTTCCTTGACCTACATTTGTGCCAGCTGGGGTTGTCAGTACCTCTTTACCGTTATCTTGGAATTGTACCACATTTGCACCCTGTGCAGCAGGATTAATTGTGAAAATTCCGTTGTGGTTAAAGTTAAACTTGGTTAGGTTTCCGATGAGATTTTGCATGCCGGTTCCGCCGTCTGCATCTGTCCCACCGTTTCGGTTGAATGCTTCATAGTACAATGTACTGTTTGTAGCATTTGCACCCCATGTCCAAGAGTCTTCCTCTGTTGGGTCGATGTTAAGCTGTGGATCATTAACTGTTACAAAGACTTGTGAGTTTGCTGGATATGCTGTTCTGTCAACTGATGATGAAACCAAGTTAGTTGGAATTCTACTAAAGGTTAAAGTAGAGATTTGGTCTCCGCCTGCCTTTTGATAGTCAACTGTTACAGTTTGTACTGTTCCTACATTAGCACCACCAAAGTCAAATAGCTGGATGACAGGCCATGCTGAGCTAAATGCTGCATTGTTAGTTGAGATCTGACCTAATTTGCCGCTTGGGGCATTTCCATTTAGAGTCTTATTCTCTCTGACAACATGTTCTGTTGTTGCTCCCGCAGCAGCAGCACATGTCTTACCTGCTCCTATAGTAGCACCTGGATTTGAACCTCCAGTTACTATAGAACCTGCGGCAGTGCTACCAACTGCGTATCCTTTTGCTTCGCTAAAGTCAATGCCAACTGCAACACTAGATCCAGCAAAACAGAATTCACCAAAGTTTAGACCTTTCTTTGCTACTGGAGCAGTATGGTCTGCCTTTTGGGCTTGAACGCTGTCTACAAAGTATGCATACCAGTTACCATCTGTTGCCTGTGCCATTCTCAGTTTCTTACCGTTGACAGTTACAGTAGGTTCACCATAAGCCTGGTCTAATCTCTGAATATCAGGATCAGATACGACTACTTGGATTACCTGTGGACCGGCAAAGTAATTATTCCAAGATGGATTTTCTGCAGAGACAAACAAGTTTGCATTTGTTGCAGCATGTGCTTGTGGCAATGCGTTTGGCATTGCAAAAGCAGCAGTGCTGGTAAGAAGTATTGTTAATAGTGATAGACTAGTTATTTTACGTAATGTTTCGTTGTACATGTTATTACAAAAACTGCTCGATACTAGATATATAAGGTTAATGGACAATTTGTTCATTATTTCATATCTTCTCATGTAATTTATATCTCTAGAGATAATTTAATGAATAAATCACATGTTGTCATTATAAATTTTACAATCTCACTAGATTTTCTTACTTTGTTCTAAATTTTATCAATTTTATCACAAATCATACACTAATTAGTGTCTTGTAGAGCGTAATTGCAGATCCTTCATCCTTTTCTCCTACTATAACAGCAGAGCCGCGTTTAAGAAAACTTACAAAGATATCGTTTGATGAAATGGAAAAACCCATCTCTCCCTGATTTTGTATTTTGAATCCTTTTTTTTCTGCATTGTTTGTTACTTTGGTTATATCAAGATTAAACATTTGAGTTGGAGTTATAGAAAATGTACGTTTTCCTCTGTTACGCCCACAAAGCTCTTCTATTATTAGTTCTTGTTTTGGTAGTTCCTCTTTTTTGCCAGTCCCGCAAACAGGACATTCATCTACTTTAGAAAAAATGGTCGAATTAAACTCCATGTTGTCTAAATCAACATAAAGCAACTTGTTTGCAAGACTTGGTTTTTTTCCAATAACAATTTTTACTGCTTCTGCAACTTCGATTCCACCTATTATAGAAAGAATTGACGGATGAACGCCTTCTGTACTACATGTTGGCATAGAATTTTCATCTAATGCCGGAAACAAACAATGATAACATGCAGTTTGATTTGGCAAAATTGTAA
>CAZDTF010000246.1:0-317 GCA_964508325.1 uncultured Nitrosopumilaceae archaeon
ATTACTCATGAACTAAAGACGCCTTTGGTCCCCATACAAGGCTATGCAGATATACTACTTGGAGAACATCTGGGCAGTCTCAACAAAAATCAAAAGGAAAGATTAGAGGTGATCAAATCAAGCTCTGCAACACTTTTACAACTTATTTCGGATCTACTTGATGCACAAAAACTAGAACTTGGTCAACTTAAAATTAAAATCCAGGTAGGAAATGTCAAGGAGACAATCGAGAAAACCATAACGACAATGATGCCGCAAGCACTTGCTGAAGAAATTGAATTGACATCCAATGTCAAAGTAGATGTGTTTGCATATTA
>CAZDTF010000246.1:327-1975 GCA_964508325.1 uncultured Nitrosopumilaceae archaeon
TTATGATGAGGAACGCCTAACCCAAATTCTTACTAACCTAATTAAAAATGCATTCAGAGCTACTACAAAAAAAGGGATAGTGCAAATTCTAGCTGATGATATGACAAGCGAGGTCAAGATCTCCGTTAAAGATAATGGAACTGGAATACCACATGATTCTCTTGATAAAATATTTAGAAAATTCTATCAGGTGGATACCTCTACAACAAGAGAGAAAGGTGGCAGTGGACTTGGGTTATCAATCTGTAAAGGAATTGTTGAGACACATGGTGGTAAGATATGGGTTGAGAGCGAATTTGGAAAAGGGGCAACCTTTTCTTTTACCCTCCAAAAAAATGAAAAATCACACTCTCCTCTCTAGCACAAATAAATAGTTGGATACAACCAAATTGGTTCATATTGGAATTAGAAGAATTTGCCGAAAAATCGTTACAGTTTGCAATTCAAGCTGGTGCCCAATATTGTGACATCAGGGCAGAATTAGTCGAAAGTGACGGATTTCTCCTAGAAAATGGTGAGATTGAACATTTCACCTCTGTAAGAGATGCGGGTTTGGGCATGAGGGTTCTCGCTTGTGGGTCATGGGGTTTTTTTTCTATTTCCAATCCGAAATCCCTCGATGAAGTAAAAAAGGCAGCATCGGATGCGGTAAAAAATGCATTGCATTATTCTATAAATAAAAAACAAAAAGTTAGACTTGCCGAAAGTCATGCCAACACAGATGAGATCAGTTTTTCAGTATTAAAGAAACCTGATATTGAAGAACTGGTAAAAATTGGTTTTGAATGTGATAATATAATCAGAACTAAAAAAAGAATTCACAAATCTTCAGTATCTATGTCACACGACACGTTTTCAAAATATTTTATAAACAGTGAAGGTGCCAAAATAACTCAAAGGTTCGAAGACACAATAGCCAATGTAACTGCCACTGCATATGAGTCAGGTTTAACAGAGTCGGTTAATGCCACTGAGGGGGGTAGAGGGGGACTGGAAATGATACTTGATAAAAACGACATTATTAAAACAGCTGATTTTGTTGCTCAGAAAGCTTCAGAACTTTTAGATGCTAAAACTGCAAAAGAAGATAAAGCAATAGTTGTAATGAATCCAGATTTTGTTGCGCTACTTGCACATGAAATTCTTGGTCATCCTTCCGAGGCAGACAGGGTGTTGGGAAGAGAAATGGCTTGGGCTGGAGGTGCATGGTGGGCAGGAAATCTAGGGAAAAAAATTGGTTCTGCAAAATTAAATGTGATTGATGATCCTACGTTACCAAGTCTTGGATGTTACAAGTATGACGATGAAGGAGTTCTTGCAAATCCAAAAACGCTGATAGAAAATGGAATTCTATTAAATCACATGCAAAGCAGAGAGACTGCAACAATTTTTAATACTGAACCAAATTCAGGAATGAGGGCTATAGGATATGGGTTTATGCCATTAATTAGGATGGCATGCACGTGTATAAAACAAGGAGATTGGGATCCTCAAGAAATGATTAAAGAAGTAAAAAACGGCTACCTTATTTCTAATATGAAAATTCCCTCAATAGACATGATGAGGTATAACTGGAGTATCTCGTGCCAGTTTGCACAGAAGATTGAAAACGGTGAACCAAAAGAATTGCTCAGAGATGTAATTGTTA
>CAZDTF010000247.1:0-1955 GCA_964508325.1 uncultured Nitrosopumilaceae archaeon
CAACGAACCTTATCATTTGGTAACTTTTCATAAAGTATTGCTTCTTTGGACGTCATTATTTACTACACGAAATTATCATATAAGCTATCACGTTACTGCATGCATCGAAGTTTTTTCTGGTCTTAGTTTTTTGATTGCATGGAGTAGATCTTCTTGTGTAATTTTGATGGATTTGACTGATTTCTCCTCGTTGTTTACGTATCGTTTTATTGCAGTTATTGCTGCTCTGCTACAAACGCCCTCGATTTCTGCTCCGCTAAATCCTTCTGTGATTTCCACAAGTTTTGCCAAATTCACATCTTCTGCTAATGGCTTTTTCTTGGTATGAATCTTGAAGACATTTTCACGTCCTTTTGAATCTGGTAATGGCACTTCAATTATTCTGTCAAATCTTCCAGGTCTTAATAACGCAGAATCAACAATGTCTACTCTGTTGGTAGCACCAATCACTAGTACATTATGTAATTCTTCAAGACCGTCAATTTCTGTGAGAATTTGTGAAACTACTCTTTCTGTAACATGTGAGTCTGAGCTTCCAGAACCTCTGGCAGGCGCTATTGCGTCTACTTCATCTAAGAATATTATGCATGGAGCAGCCTGTCTTGCTTTTCTGAAAATCTCTCGGATTCCTTTTTCAGATTCCCCTACCCATTTTGATAAGAGCTCTGGACCTTTAATGCTGATAAAATTAGATTCCGTGGTGTGTGCAAGAGCTTTTGCAATCAATGTTTTTCCCGTACCTGGTGGACCATGTAATAAAATTCCTTTTGGTGAAGTAACTCCTGTATACTCGAATGCTTCTTTGTGTTTTAGTGGCCATTCAACAGCTTCGTGTAATTCTTCTTTGAGTGACTTTAATCCCCCAACATCATCCCATGTGACATTTGGAATTTGAACTAGCACTTCTCTTAATGCAGATGGTCTTACTTCTTTTAATGCATCCTTAAAGTCATCATCAGTTATCACAATTTTTTGCAAAATTTTAGCAGGGATTTTTTCTTCTTCAAGATCTAATTCTGGCAAGATTCTTCGTAATGATCTCATTGCAGCTTCTTTTGCTAGCATTTCTAAATCGGCACCAACAAATCCATGTGTTACTTTTGCAATTTGATCCAAGTTGACTTTGTCATTAAGGGGCATTCCACGTGTATGAATATCCAAGATTTCTTTTCTGCCTGCTTCATCTGGTATTCCAATCTCAATTTCACGATCAAATCTTCCTGGTCTTCTTATTGCTGGATCAAGTGAGTCTGGCCTATTTGTTGCTGCAATTACAACTACTTTACCTCTTGATTTCATTCCATCCATCAAAGTCAAGAATTGTGAAACTATCCTTTTTTCTACCTCACCTGTAACTTCTTCTCTTTTTGGAGCAATCGAATCAATTTCATCAATGAATATTATACTTGGAGCACCTTCTTCTGCTTGCTTGAAAATTTCACGTAATCGCTCTTCACTTTCTCCATAGAATTTTCCAATAATTTCTGGCCCACTAAGAGAAATGAAATGAGAGTTTGTTTCTCCAGCAACTGCTTTTGCTAATAGTGTCTTTCCTGTACCAGGAGGACCATACAATAACACTCCTTTTGGAGCTTCTACTCCTAATTTTTCAAATAATTCTGGATGTCTCATTGGGAGCTCTACCATTTCACGTATCTTTTGAACTTCTTTCTTTAATCCTCCCAACTCATCATATGTAACTCGCGGTATACTGTGATCAATTGCCTTTGTCATACTGCCTAGCTTGAATTTGGTTCGTTCAGTTATGATGACTGGTTTTGATGGTGTGGTGCTAGTTACAATTAATTGAGTTTTTGCACCAAGTTGTGTTGTTACAATAAGTGTATCACCATTTGTTAAAACATGACCTTCAAAGTTTGCTTGCATATTATCTTGTAATTCTTCTTCACTTAATTTTTCAATTGGGGATACAACTACTTGTTCTGCTTCTTTTG
>CAZDTF010000248.1:0-1951 GCA_964508325.1 uncultured Nitrosopumilaceae archaeon
CAAAAAAATTTATTAGAAAACTGATAAATTTATCTTCGTGTTTTTTTCCTTTTGAGATTGCAATTTGATCAGCAAGTTTTTGTTGCATAGCAAGAAGTAATTCTACTTTGAATAATATTTTAAAAAAAGCCCATCCAAATCTTTCCATTGGATTGCTTATCAAAAAACCATCTTTTATTCCACATAATGCTTGAAGACTTTCCATTGCTAAAGAAACAAGTTCTCTATCAGTTTCATATTTTGTTGTAGCAATTTCAAAAGTTACTGTCTTATAGCTCATGGTATCTTATTTTTCTACCTACTTTTGTCTTTAACTAAATCTTGGAAATGGAAAGCCTCATTTGTGATTAAAGTTATGCATGTGTAGATAGAAAAGTTGGCTGACAGAAATGATGAAGAAAAAAGGCGAAAAGATGATCTGGTTAAAGACTATGGTGCAGTATTAAGAGAAAGTGCAATTTTAACATCCTTTTCAGGCTTTCTATTTGGATTTCTGTTAAATATCTCGATTACTTCTTCGGCCGGCTTTGCCTTAATAGATAAAATCATCCTTTTGATGGCATTGTTTTCAATAACTATATCAGTTTCACTTTTTATTATGCCCATAATTTACCATCATTTAGAGTATCCGTATATTGATTTTGAGAAATTCAAGCAGAGGAGTCATCGTTTCACATTATTTGGCTTAATTCCTGCAATGATTACATTATTCTTGGGTTTACAAATTGCTACGAGATCTTTGGTAGGAAATATTGTCGTTTCATTCTTACTTGGTACAATACCTTTTGTGCTCATTTATGCGTTTTACAGATTAAGAAAATTCAGGACTCGGATCTAGTATTAATTTTTGTTAATTACGCACTAAAGATTACAGAGTATTTTGTTCAGAAGTTTCTTGTGAAGAGTTTTCCTTAGGTTCAATTGTCCGCTCTTTCAATTTATCAGACCATGAAACAAGCTTTCCATCTTCTTCTATATGAATAGTAGTTTCTACTCTCACGCGAATTCCAATAGAGCGAAAAAGAGTAAGTAGTTTTCCACCATCAATCATTTCTGTAACTTCTCCTGACTGGATAAGCTCAGCCAGCTTGTCTACAACCAATTTAGTTTCATTTGGGAATTGGCTTTCTGCATTTTGAAGAACTTCCAGACCGCGATAGCCTAATTGTTTTACAAGAATTTCTCTTGGAGATTGAGTATTGGATGGTGAAGGTTTCTGTGCTTTTAGTTCCTCTTGTTTTTGTTGTTCTGTGATATTTTTTTGCATCTCACGCAGTCTTTTTGCTTTTAAAAGTTCTAATTCTTTATCTTCGTCTGTCATCCCTTAATTACTCCAATTGGAACAAGTTTTGCAACTTTAGTCGCGATCCCAAGTTCATGTGATACATTAGCAACAGCATCCACGTCTTTGTAAGCCTCTGGTGTTTCTTCCACTACTCCTTCTCTTGTAAGGGCTTTGATGAATATTCCTTTATCGCCAAGTGATTTTTGTACTTGTACGTCGGTAAAGTTGCGTCTGGCTGCTGACCTTGACATCATTCTTCCTGCTCCATGCGCTGTTGAGCCAAAGCTTAGATCCATTGAATTAGGTTGACCCAAAAGAATCCAGCTTCCAGTACCCATAGAACCAGGAATGAAGACAGGCTGACCCAAGTCTCGGTATTTTTGTGGAATTTCATCTCTTCCTGCTGGAAATGCCCTTGTTGCACCCTTTCTATGCACAACTACAGACTTTAGCTTGCCGTCAATTTTGTGTTTTTCTACCTTTGCAATATTATGGGCAACATCATAGATTAGTTTCATATCCAAATCTGCTTCTGATTGTTTGAAGACTCGCTCAAACGCCTTTCTTGTCCAGTGTGTGATCATTTGTCTATTACTCCAGGCATAGTTTAAGGCAGCAAACATTGCTTTTCGGTATGATTCTCCTTCTTCAGATGAATTTGGTACG
>CAZDTF010000249.1:0-1950 GCA_964508325.1 uncultured Nitrosopumilaceae archaeon
AAGATGTTGGATCTGGTAAGACACACTTGGCTTTACATATCAAAAACCTTCAAAGTAGACATAACACAGTCTGTACGTTTCTTGATTTATCCACAATATCTCCAAAGACAATGCCTAGTCTTTACAATGCAATTATCAAAGGATTTGAAAATGAATTTTTTGTACAGCTTCGAACAAAACTTGTAGAATATATCTGTGATAGAGCAGAACAGGGAGACAATTCTGCTAAAAAAGCACTTGATTATTCCTTTAAGAATAAACTATCTGGACTGACAATAAAACAAAAAGCAGAAGAGGTAATTTCTGGCAAGGCATCTGTTTCTGTAGAAAATATAAAAAAGTTTCTTGTACAATGGTTTAATTATTATGAATCAAATTTAATCAAAAACATAATAACAAATTCGTTTGACACTGTTACAAATCTTGAAGAATTGCTTGGTATGATGGCAGCCATTTCAAAACTAACCCATAGATTCTTGAACAAAATTGTTCTTTATGAAATAGATGAATTTGATGGCAATCAGGATTCTATAGAATTTGTCAAGGGTATCATAAATGCACACCTTCCGGCATCAATAGTATTACTTATCTCAACACCTTCAGGCTATGATGAGATTCAGGGCAAAAGTCCATCTGTTTTTGACAGACTAGAAAAAGCAAACTACAAGATAGACCTTGCAGGATCAAATTCTCAGGAAGAACTTTTGGAAATTGTTCTGGAATACATTAAACATAATGACAAAAAGGGCAAGTTTTCACAAAAAACACAAGACGAGCTAGCTGAAAAAATTCAAGTACTATATGATGAATTTCCAGAATTTCGTAGTGTACGTTCAATCATAAATATACTGTATCATGCAATGGAAAAATCAGCAGAACTTGATTTAGAAAAAATTGATGAAATTGCAATAGATGAAACCATAAAGCATACATACCCTGGCCTAAAAGTTCGCGGAAGTATAATGTCAGTACCAATTTGTGATTTTATATCAATAAGAAGAACTTGTGATGATGGTTCAACTGGGACACAGTTAAAGAAGGCAGTTGCAAACCTTGTTAATTTCGCACATGAAATGGGAAATATCGGGAAATTGGAAAAGTTAAACCAGCCGCTTGATGTGATTTATCAAGATCCATATGGTGCAAAAATTGGAATAGTCGTTGTGATAAACGAAAATCACACCAAAAACTTTGAAGAGATATCAAATATTTCCAAATCATCAGCTCTTGTGGATAAGCTTGTAATACTTACAAACTCTAATCTTCCAAGCTCAGAATCTACAATCATAGTTAATGTTGACAAATCGAAGATGGTGGACCTTCTTTATTTTAACAACAAATACACTGATCACAAGATTGCAGCATCAGACAATGAAAAAGCACAGATGCTTGCAAGAACAGTAAATATCATTTAAACTAGTATCAGATGTCATATTTTTTTATAGGTTAGACATGGAAAGTACTAATTATGTCAAATGATGAGCTTGAACGCCTTTTATCAAGAACACACAAAGATGTAACCTTATTTGATTACAATGGAACCAAAGTACCTTGTATAATTTTTGAAGAAAAACGGTTTGATGATATAATGAAAGCAATCGCTGGCAAACCTGTATCAGTGGAGACAAATCTGAATATACTTCAAGATGGTTTGGGGCATGTGTTTGTAGATATGTCTCTAAATTTTTTACAGGGAGGAAAAGTTGAAAAATTATTATTAAACGCAAATGATCTTCTTGAATTCTTTGAGGCCCTTGCAGATTCTTCCATGCTTGCAATCTCTTCACCTCATTCTGAATATGGTAAATCAAATGTTTTTATGATCCAGCTTCCAAAGCCAGAAAGGGCAGTAAACGCACTAGAAATTATCAAAAAAGGTTTAAAGAAATAATTGAATGCGGTTGCCGGGATTTGAACCCGGGTCGCGGAATTGGCAATCCCGCATATTAA
>CAZDTF010000250.1:0-1947 GCA_964508325.1 uncultured Nitrosopumilaceae archaeon
ATATAAGCCAAATAATCAAAACATTACTTAGACTACCATCCAAAATTTCAAGTAGTACAGAAATTTCACGATTGTCAGAGAAGCCATCCAGATATGTGGTTATGTATTTGGTAATGGTTGAAAGTAAGACGCCACAAAAAATTGCTATAGATCCTTCTATGAGATATAGTATTCCTCTTATTGTGACTCCAAGTGGTCGTTTATATGATATTGGGGTAGACAATAACAAAACCCGTCTTTTATGTATTAAAACTGTGAAGCAATTAGTTTACCATCGATTCTCTACGTTCTCTAAGTTCAAGAATTTCATCAGTCATTTCCGAAATCGCTGTATCTATTTTAGAAAATTGTGAGCTTGTTATACCATCTTTGTCGTTTAATTTTAATCTTAATATCTCTAAACCTATTTTGATTACACAAAGGTTGTACATTAAGGGGAATCTTTCATGGTTTTCTTTTTTTAAAGTTTCATTAAGATTAATTGGTTCTGAAGAAATTTTAAAATTATTTATCATATCTGACAACGCAGCTAACATACCTAGACTTTCTTCCAACCCACCCAACTCACAATGATAAAAATATTATATTATAAAAAACTGTCCTCCCAAAGCTGGAAATGATATATAACTTGATCAAATTTTGAACCTAACAAAAAGCCATTCAAAACATTTTTTGCACACAACTTTACTAAACCTTCCAAGATGTTATGTTCTGCAGCTCTTCAATTCGTGTTTTATCGATTCAACAATAACATATGTAATTTAACAATCAGGGTCTTGAGGACATAGTTAATCATCTTAAGCATTCGTTAACAAAATATCTTTCAAATTACAACTCATGATATCTGAAATTGGGAAAATTGCTTGTGATTAAACGACTGGTCACAATCTATGTTTAGCCCAGCGCCCTAGAATGCTTATGCGTGTGAGGTCTTTCTCCAGGGAATTTCCTTCTCATGTGACCAGATGGCCTTCCATAAAGTAATTCCAAGAACCAAGCTTCGTGTTCTATCTCTTCTTTTAAGATATCTTTTGCTACATCATAGGTAGCAAAATCTTTGTTAAAGGTCATTTTGCACATTTTATACCAATTCACAATGGCACCTTGTTCTGCTTTTAGACATTTTTCTAAAATCGCTTTAATATCTGTCTTGTTTGGGGGCAACTGCAAAAATTCACAACCAGACATTTTGATAAAAGCCTGTGCGTCATTTGGAAGACTGCCACCAAGCTCATAAATTCTGGAAAGAGACGATTCAAAATGCGAGAGGTCTTCTAGCCTTGCATCCTCAATTACTCCTTTGATTCCTTCACCTTCCATGCCAGTACAGTGCATTCTTAAGTTTGTAAAATAATAATATGCAGTAAATTCAACTGAGGCATTGTAAACTAGTTGTTTTATTATCTCCTTGACATCAACCCCATTTTGTTCAAGTATTTTGACACCAATTACATTTGAATTATTTTTTACCATGGGATTTTGCCTTTAGATAGGCAAACAATTTACTAATGGTGATATAAAGAGATCGATGCAGGAAAATTATTTAGAAATTAATGTACAATAGGAAGGTCTGGTATTGCCAACTTTAAATCTCCGTGTAAGTAAATGAGGCTTGTTTTACACATGTTCTTTTTAGCCTATTGTGAATCATAAACACAAACATACCAAATGCCAAATTGTTATACTAATTTGAAAGTGGAAACTAATTTGTTTATTCTGAAATTATGAATCCGAAAATTGCAAAAATTGATACTGACTTTATATCTTGTTTTCACCTGAAAAAAAGATTGCTCTATGACGTTTTTTACTTTAAATTCTACTCAATCTTTATATCTAATTCATTAGTATACTAATGATTGGATGACTAACTAATATGCTAAAAAATGACTTTGAATCAAGTGTAGACTTAGTTGTAAATATTATTGAATAAGAATTCCATACGGCGTT
>CAZDTF010000251.1:0-1918 GCA_964508325.1 uncultured Nitrosopumilaceae archaeon
TGTCTGGTTAAACTTTGATTACATGAGTGTTGGAACTAAAATAGATGAAAAAGAAATAAATCTGATCGTAAAACAAACTGGTGTACAAAGGCAAGTTGCGGAAAAAATAGTAAAGGTAGGAGCTGAATTAAGAAGGCAGTATAAATCTGGTGAACTTCCTTATGGTCCATCTATTGGCGACTTGATTAACTGGGCAAAAATAGTGGCAGATGGTGCTTCGGTATTAGATGCCGGGCAAGAAACAATAATTGCCATGACAAGTGATGAACCTGAAATTCAACAAATAGTTAGAAAGCTAGTTTGCAAGATTGCTGAAATTTCATGATCCAAAAAGAACAGACATTTTTTGATTTTGTCTATGATGTTTTTTATAAGGGGGCAAACCAAACTCCGGAAAACATCAGTTTTCTGTTTTCACATGAGGCAAATTACCCGTTGATTAACTTTAGACCTCAACTCGAGCTAACTATGCCATTGCCAAAAATCCAAGATGGGAATTTTGTTTTTGAGGGTATGATTTTTGAGAATTCTGATAAAGGAAGAACAGCTCTTTGGGGGCTATTTTTGGCTTCCATTTATCATCTTGCAGCACATGCGGCTGTTTCAAAATATCACGTTTATGCACAATGGTGTAAAAAAAAGACCTCTGATGTTTGTTGGAAGGTGATTGATTTTATTGAAGATATTGTAGTAGAGAGATACCTGTCATATAACCATCCTGAAATTTGGAAGAACATAGAATCAATCAATAGTTTGATTTTGAGTTGTGATGATATAAAAATTGAAAAGAAAACAAACAATTCTAATGAGAAAAATTCAAAATTATATTGTATTGATAATGATGAAAAAAGAATTGAAAAAATGAAACAAGAGATTTTTTTAAGAGGAATAAACCAATCTAGTGAAGAAAGCACATTGACATATGCAGATGCATTATATGCTTCAAGAGCCCTTATTCCAGAGAACATTCTTCCTTATGTAGAACATCACGATGATGAACAATTCATTAAATTTGAAAAAAAGGGAATCGAATTCCAGGTAGATGGATTATTTGAGAAAAATGTGGTATTATTAAACGAATTATGGGATGAACATGAAAAGGAAAAATTGCGATTACTTAGGCGATATAAAAAAGGCCTCAAAGGATTGAATTTTGATTCAGTTGTTATTCCATCTGGTGACTTGCATCAATTTGAGGAAATAAGGATAAAAATTCTTCCTATGTTAAGAAAAATGCGCCAACAAATTCGCATGATTACTAATGTAGAAGATGATCCAAAATCTGATGAACTTGGTATAGTAAACATGCAATTTGCAATTCAGGCAATTGCATCTGAAAATTCGAGTATGGATATCTATGATAGAGACGTTCTTAGGCGAGCTGAAGAAGCTTGGTTAATTTTAGTTGATAGCAGTGCAAGTATGAAGCTAAAATTTGATAAAATTAAAGAATTTGCAATATGTATTGCAGAGGCTGCTACTGAACTTACTGGAAAAGCAGACGCGTGGGGGATGTACAGCTTTGACAATAATTTTACAGTTCTTAAAGATTTTAATGAGAAATATAATAATGAAGTAAAAGCAAGAATAGGTTCTTTAAAGGTTGGAGGACTGTCTCTTCTTCCTGACGCGTTAGAGTTGTGTAGTAGAGTTCTTGCCTCAGATCCAAGAGAGCGAAAGCATATTTTCATTCTTACGGATGGACATCCATCAGGATATGAGCAAATTGAGAAGCGTTTTGCCAAGGTTGTAAAGGTAATCGAGATGTCAAGTACTTCACTTATTGCAGTAGGATTATCAAAGAAAATGGCTCGTAGTTTCAGGAATGCTGTAAAAGGCTCTGACTTGAAGCAACTAGTATCCAACTTTATTACTGCATACAGAGCTGTTTCCCTTGATATGTAAGTCAAAATTACAT
>CAZDTF010000252.1:0-1903 GCA_964508325.1 uncultured Nitrosopumilaceae archaeon
AACTGAAATTCAAAGAGGATACAGTGCAGATATGAATATAGAACAAGCAATCAATCTAAGCAACAAGGCAATAGAAAAGGCACTTGGTGAGATACCTGTTGTGGAAACTGGAATAGTTGTATCAAAAGAAAAAGTATTCAAAAAAATTCCTCAATAGTTTTTTATAATCCCTTTTTTATAATATATTAAAGAAATCTTACACTCAAGGGGCAATTGTGAAAGTGTCTATGATGAATGCATTTTGGGGACCAATGATCCTATACGATCTTGATCCTTACGGACATTATTGGACTATATCAACTAGAGTGAAAGACATGTCCAGTGAGGAACTCAAAAAGGCCGGAGCAGAAGCAATGAAAGAATTTCATTGTTGATGATTAGATGAAAATAATTTTATAATTTGATTTGTTATAGAAGAATTTTATGCTAGAATCAACTGTAAAAATGAATCTTAAATCAATTAAAGTATTATTCTATTTGTATTTCAAATGAAGATTCTAATCACAGGAGGATGCGGTTTTATTGGATCGTATCTAACCGAGAAAGCTGTATCAGCAGGGTTTGATGTCAGAGTCCTTGGACTGACCTGTCATCTTGAAAACATAAAACACCTGGTTGAGGAAGATAAGATCGAGTTTGTGAGGGGTGATATAGCAGATCCTGCTGTGTGCAAGAAGGTCGTACAAGGAGTTGACATGGTGAGTCATCTTGCGGCTCTAGCATCTGTGGATCAGAGCAATAAAGATCCTAGACCTTTTTGGGATGCCAATGTACAGGGAACTTTTAATATTTTGGACGCTGCTCGTAAGGAACGAGTTAAACGATTTCACTTTATGAGTTCATGTGAAATGCTTGGAAACATTGAATATCCGCACAAGGCAGATGAAAATTGGCCAGTCTTTATGCCCAAGTCTCCATATTCTGGAAGTAAGATTTCGGCAGAAGCATATTGTAGAAGTTATTTTCTCACTTATGACTTTCCTATTGTGATAACCAGAGGGTTCAACATGTTCGGACCAAAGCAAAAGGCTGGACATAGAGGATCCATGATACCTACTTTCTTTAGGAGTGTACTAAACAACAAGCCTCCTGTGATAAATGGCAATGGTGAACAGACTCGGGACTGGACCTATGTTGATGATATTGCAGAGGGCATCTTCAAATGCCTGACTTCAGACAGAGTCATAGGAGAAACAATTCATCTCTGTAGTGGCATTGACAGAACTGTCCGTGATGTAGCTGAGATGATAATAGACTGCTGCGGAAAAAGTGGCAGGTTAAAGCCTGAACAAGTAAGCCCCAAAGCTGGGGACGTACTAAGGTCTATTGGAGATAATTCAAAAGCAAAGAAATTACTGAATTGGGAACCAAAGATGGACTTTGAAGACGGCCTAAGAAAGACTGCTGAATTCTTCCGTGAGCAGATTCCACTAGGTGAACTTGCAATGTATGAAAGGACATAGAAAAAATACCCGCTCATGAACTGACACATCAGAGAAAGTTTGTCAAATGGTGGTGCTGTTAACTTAACAAACCATGTAAGAAAATTATGATATGAGGGTTTACATGAATCCCAAAAAAGTTTTAATTTTTACAAAAATATTGGATCTTCTTAGGTAATTGCTTACAGGTTGGATTTTTGGATTAGTATTGTAAGAAATTCATTTAAATCAGCTTGTTTGATCACTCTGGTCGTTTGATTGGCTTAGAGATTTTTTGAAAAGATGCATCTTCAAAACCATTTTGAGAATTATTAGAAAAAAATCGATTAACTGACAGAACCATTCAGATATTCATCTAAGCTTGGGATCCTTGGTCTGTTGTCAAAATAAAAAATTAAGGTGAGTATATAGAAGAATTTTATGCTAGAATCAACTGTAAAAATGAATCTTAAATCAATTAA
>CAZDTF010000253.1:0-1882 GCA_964508325.1 uncultured Nitrosopumilaceae archaeon
CTCGAAAGTTCTAGTAACCATTTGCAAAGTCTTCCCACATATTGGCATGGGTTGTCAACTTATTCATCTGATAAAATATTCCGCCCACAATTCCTGCTTGATAGAATGCATAAAGGTAGATTTGTGAGTGTGTTGGGTCACTGTGGGTAAGCGTTAGTGCTATCATGGAAAAGAAGATGTATGTTCCAACAAAGGTAAAGATCTTACTTAGAAATCCTTCCATGCCTACAATTCTCCTTGTTGCAGCTGCCATTATTGTGATGCTAGATATAATTAGAAACGTCAGTCCACCATTGACTTGAATAAATTCTGTCGCCCACGGAATCAATCCATCTGTAAAGATTGATTTTTGTGTTGGATGAGCTCCACCATGGAGTGCGAAAGATACCGAGGTAAAAATAGCTCCCATCATAAACAAAAATAAAAATGTCTTGATTATTGCTCGTTTTATTGGGCTCCTTGTTTCAGAAGGCCTCATGACCCGGTCAGTCATTCTTAGGCCATAAAGAAAACCTATGCCAAAAGAGGGTGCAAACATTAAATCAATTAAGATTGGTGATTGCTTGATTGCTCTATCTATATCAGGTCCAAATATCAAGTAGACAATTAACGCTGAAGCTGCAGCTCCAACAAAGATGCTGATATCAAGCCAGCTTCGGTTATTCCTAAGCTCATAGAGGTCTGTTCCCCATTCATCCATTAGATTTGTTTATAAAAAAAGCATTAAAGAAATGAATCAAAAGGATTTTGCCCATTTTATCAACTCTCTTTACCTTTTATTGGCTATTGACTCTAAAATAAGCAGTGAAATTCGGAAAACCACTAATTGGAATTGGAATAATAGTAACAATTTTTGGAATAGTGTTTTTTCTTCAAGGACAGTCTCTAGTTGGTCCAAAATCCTCTTTTATGTACTCAAATCCTCAATGGGTAATAAACGGACAATGGATTGCATCTATTGGAGTAATTATTTTGGTGATTGGATTGTTAATATCTAAAACTAGTTCACAATTCCCAAAGTCATAGTCGATCTGACTTTGCCTAGTTTTCGAATTTTTTTTGTTATTAAATTATCCATTTGTTCCTCAGTTTCAGTTTCTGCTTCAACAACAATGTCATAATCTCCATATACAATTCTTGCATCCTTAACTTTGTCCATTCCTAAAAGCTTAGATACAATATCATTTTCAGCGCCAAGTTCACAGCCTATGAGAACATATGCCTTTTCCATGGTACCCTAAAAACTTACGATCTTAAATCTTTATTTCAAGAGTTTGTAGATGTTTGAATTAATATCATAAACTCTGATCAAGTGATTATTTATATCTGCAATGTACAGCTTGTTTTGGAACAATTCTACATCGCTTGGCTCAAAGACTGAGAGAATTACATATTGGGTCATCTAATCTACATACACCATTCATCCCGGTCTTACCTAGCATTGTTTTAATAGTTCAGAAACCCGCAGCAATAGGATTTGATGGTTTCATTATCTCTCTTAATAAAATAGTTGCAAAAGATCCTCTGGAAAGTGTAAAACTTACAAGAGGTCCATTAAAAGAAAAATTTTCACATTTTATTGAGGCTTGTCTGAATCCACCTTCATCACTTACTTCTTGCATTTCCTTTGAAAAGAAATTCTTAGCATGGATTTGTTCTTTTTCTAAAACTTTGGAAATTTGATAGTCAAATCTATTTTTTTTAGAATATGAATAACCAACTAGAGGAATAGCAAGTCTCTGACCAGGATCATTTTGGTATTTCCCAAGATTATTCTTCTCATCATAACAGACGTCCCCCTCTTTTGGTGAAAATAACTCTTCACCGTAGTCAAAAGCTTGGCTAATGGCAAAATTGAATACATAAAACTGTAAGGCTTTAA
>CAZDTF010000254.1:0-1876 GCA_964508325.1 uncultured Nitrosopumilaceae archaeon
GAAGCGGCAGACCATGAATCTTTAAGGAAAATAATTCGTTGGAAGATCTTCAAAAGTGATTACATTGAATCTATTACTACATTGATGTGTGTAAGAAAGTCATTGTGTGTAGTTGTGAGCTAATATGAAAAAGAAACAATCTAGTGAAAATAAAACCAAAAGAAATAACTATCGACGACCATTTCTTGGACTGCCAACTGCAATATGGATGAGTAGCGATCTCTATATAATATTTGTAAATCCTTCCAAGCCATAATAGCTGAACATGGAAATCAAACTTTCTCATATGCTATAGAAAAATTATAGTAAATCCTTAGATAATGCAAAAAGCATACTAGTTTGCGGTCTACAATTTTTGATTGTGGTTGCTAATCCCGCAAGTCTCTTGAGTCACGTAGACCGCACTAATTATTTTTGAATCTCAACAATGATTTTGTTTATTAACTGAGCAACTTTGGTTGCAAAGGAAATTGGGCTAATTTTCTTTGTACAGGTAACAATAATGACATTCTTGTGAAAAGGAAAACTAAACATTATAAAATTGTCTTTTTCTGAATGATGGTATCTAATGGTACCGTAAAGATCATCAACCTTTTCTCCAATGTAAATTTCAAATGTACACTCCATGAAATGAATGTCATCCCACCTCTCTAAGCTTGGCTCGGGGAACCTTTGGTGTATTGTCTTATAGAGTACGGTTCCCTTTTGATCAATGACTACAACAGAACGAACATTTCTGTCTATATTCATAATGGATTTACCTAATTTCTCTAATTCTACTATCTCTGTAATGGTCACGACGATCTAACATTTGTCGGTATAAAAAAAACTAGCGATCATTCAAAATGTATAATAGATAGTGTAATTGCGGGGAACGGTCTACTTGATCTGAGGAAAGACGATGCTTAAAGACCTCGTAGACCGCAGTTTCACGATCCTTTTACATTATCTAAGGATTTACTATGTTTTTTTTAGCTTATACATAGCTGAAAAATTGATCGAGTAATTCACATAAAAAATTTATTTTTACGATCTGACAATATTTGATAAATAGTGTAACGTGATCTATTGGCAGAATAAAAAAATGCATGAACTTGTGTTAGTGTCACAATGACAAAAATTCTAACAACAACAATCATTGGACTTCTTATAACATCTCTCTTCCTGAGCAGCTCAGGTTGGGCACTCGAAAACGGTAACAATGAAAACCAAAGTGATAAAAGTGGTGTACAGACAAATACCAATACACCAATCAAGCATGTAGTGGTCATATTCCAAGAAAACATATCATATGATCATTATTTTGCAACATATCCAAATGCAACAAATCCAGCTGGTGAACCTCAATTCGAGGCAAAAGCGAATACACCATCTGCAAATGGTTTGACACAGGCTCTCATTAACAACAATCCTAATTCTAAGCAGCCATTTAGGTTGGACAACACACTATCACAACTAATAACATGTGACGAGAATCATGACTACAAACCAGAGCAACAGGCCTATGATGGTGGATTGCTTGACAAATTTTTAGAAACAGTTTCTAATGTTGGCCCTGGTTGTAATGCTGATGGAAGTACTGTAATGGGATACTACGATGGAAACACCGTCACAGCAATGTGGAATTATGCACAACACTTTGCTATGAGTGACAATTCCTACGGTACCACATTTGGTCCATCCACTCCAGGAATGTTGAACTTGGTTTCAGGTGAAACTGGCAATGTTACTTCGTCTGATGTTCCAGATGCAGTTGAAAACCATGTTATAATTGGAGACCCAGATGGAGCTTATGATGATTGCTCAAGTTTTGCACCAACATCTATGGGTGGAAAGAACGTAGGTGATCTTCTTAATGCTAAAGGAGTTACTTGGG
>CAZDTF010000255.1:0-1870 GCA_964508325.1 uncultured Nitrosopumilaceae archaeon
ATTTGTTTTTTTCACCGATTATGTTTGCAGCCAAAATTTGGCTACTTGTCCACCATGAAATTGCAGACTGTAAAACATATTGCAAATCAAAATCCGTAATTATTGGCCAATGCTGACTTAGCATGCTTTCAAGAGGTAGATCAAGAAGGCCTAGTCGTTTTTTTATCATATGCAAAACTTCAGTGAATCTAGATGGATCTTCAAGTACTGATACTGAAATCCGAACTGCAATCCCATCTTGAATGCTTTTGTCATTTTCTACAAAAGTTAGTTTAACTGAACCACGTTTTCCTGAAATAATTAAATGATCTTTTTCATTTTCGATTTTTCCGCCGATCTCCTTAACAATATCCAATAGAACTTGGAGGCGCTCCTTTTCTAATCCTTCAATTATTATTGGCATTTCAGATTTCTTATCATATAAGGAGGTTACAGTCTCAAAAGATCTTATCAAATCAATCTTAATACATTTTAAAACCGTTTTTACAAGTTCATAATCTTCATTTTCAAAGATCAACATTTCAGGAATTCTTTTGTCCATGATTCCTAATCTCAACAAGATATTAAAAATCTCATCAGGAACATTGATCAATTGTCTATTTTCAACAAAACCATGTTCATTTGTGCCATCTGTTTTCCAATAAACAGTGATAGGTTCTGCAATGGTTGCCATGATATTAAACGCTCCACGTTTTTCCATTGGAGCAAGTACTTGAGACCCATTATTCAAATAAATGCGAAAATAGCTGACTTTTTCAAAACTAGTATGTTTTAAAATATTGCCAAGATTGATTTTGGCAGTGAATTTCTCATTTTTTTGATTAACTTTAACAATGTCCCAATTTCGTGATTTTGGATTAAACGCCTCCCACGATTCTAAACTTGGAAGAACAATTTGTTTAGGCTCTCCTAATCTTCTTACTTCTGGCTTGTAGAATTTTAATAAAACCTTTACATGATCATCTAAGGTATGAACAGTAACATTAATTCCCCATAATGAATCCAGAAACTCTTTACGTTTTGGAGAGTCAATAACACATGTCCAGCGTCTATCGATTAATTGTGGTCTTATCTCTAAACTATTAAGGACTTTATCTAGTCTTGATTGCTGTGAAAAATGTAACGGGCTAATTTTTGCAAACGTGTTTTTGTAAGTTTCACAAAGATTCGTCTTTCCTCGTTGAAAGCAGAGATCACAAAATTCAAGCGGTTCCAAATTTGTATCCTTCAAATATCTTCATAATAAGCGCGCATCGTCTAGCTAATTTCAATATTGTGAGAGGAAGATACAAGGATCATAGATAACATAGATCGCTATTGTGATCTGTATTTTTGAGATCGTTATAACCTCTTATTCGTATATGTAGAATCATGTAAAGTTGAAATTGAAAGAAACTTTTTACTTGTCCAAAAGAAGATGAAGTTCATTGGATTCTCAATATTTCGAACATAAATTGATCAAGAAAGAATCAATCGAGTATAGAGAGTATCAAGTTAGTCTTGCAAATCAAGCAACAAAAGAAAATTGTTTGGTGGTTCTTCCTACAGGATTAGGCAAGACAACAGTGGCATTACAAGTAATTGCAGAATTTTTATCAAGACAAACAGGAGGAGTACTGTTTCTTGCCCCTACTCGGATTCTAGCCCATCAGCATTATGAATTTCTAAAAAAAAACCTCCTCATAGAGGATATTGCTTTACTTACAGGTGAAGATCCTATCGTAAAAAGAAAAAAACTTTGGATAAATAGTATAATTTGTGCCACACCTGAGATTACAAAAAACGCTCTTGATAGACAAATTGTATCACCTGATCAATTCAGCTTATTAATTTTTGATGAAGCACATCGCACTATAGGTGATTATGCATA
>CAZDTF010000256.1:0-1852 GCA_964508325.1 uncultured Nitrosopumilaceae archaeon
AAATTGTTAAAAAATACATTTCTGGTTCACATGACAAAGAACTTTTACAAGCAATAAAACTTGCAAATATTTTAAGACAAGCTGCTTCTGTTGAAGAGCTCTACTATTCCCCCAGTTTGAGAGAAACTATAGCTTTTGGAAAAATGCTTGATGTGGGCGTAAGACCAAGACATGCCGCAGAGATTATCTTTGCAAATATATACTCACAGTGGGGAAATGTGGAATATCAAAAGGTCAATGACATCATTACATCCATGTTTGGTAATTAATGCAATCTCTTCATCTCAGAAATGACGCCTTACTTGAAATTGCTACATTTCTTGTTAGACGGTGGTCTGAGAAACAAAGAATTACGGTAGGAATTGCAGACCAGCAGGAGATTCAAACCAAACTGAAAGAAAACAAAGTCATCCTGTTTCCTTTAGATCGATTTTACGGAACTGATTTTCAAAAATACCGCCAATTTAGGACTGCTTTATGGTATGAAGCTATGAGATTAAAATACAGCAACAAAATCCTAAGTAATGACCACGCTTTTGGATTTCTATTAAATACCTTAGAAAGAAGAAGAGTTGAAAACATGGGTAGAAAGGAATGGAAAGGAATGGATGAAGAAATTATATTCAATTATGGTTTTGCGTGGATTTACAGACCTTTATTGAACTCGCTTTATGGCAAATCAAGGATTGTTGAGGGTTTTTCCCAGTATTTTTTGCTTGGTGATATAAAGGGTGAAATAACACCAAGTTCATTTGAAAAAATCAGAAAAGCTGTAAAAGTCGCAAATGAAGCAGTAACATTAGCTGTAGATAATAATCACGGAACAGATTGGCTTGAAACAAAGGTTTCTGAGATAATAAAAATTTTAGAAATTGATCCGCTCTTAACTATTCCTATATCAATTCCAAAAATTAGTTCTGGAATTGCAGTATCAGATGATGATTTTGTCAAAGCTATAGGGAAGATTACTAAATTCCGTGAAAGTGATTTTGGAGAACTAGATCCAAAACGAATCGCGGAAGGAAAGTCAATATTCGAAGAATTTAAGGTGTTGCTGCAAGAAACCAAGAAAAATGAGAATAGAGGTTTAAATGCAGAACCAATTGGAATTAGTATTCCTTCTTCCACAAATGTTGATGAAACCAGGATATATGATGAAGATTTGATAAGTAATCTAAAGGCAAAATTCAAAGAATGGAAGACAGGGTGGAAAGAAAAGCATGTCAATACCGGAGACGAATTTGATGAAGAAACATATATTGAAGATAATAAACCTTTTCTTACAGATCAAAAGATTTCCATTAAGACAAGAATTGTAATTTTGTTAGATCACTCTTCAAGCATAGCAAATGAGGAGCTTCAATACAAAAAAGCTACATTGGCTCTTTGTGAAGTACTTTCATTTTTAAAAGTAAAATTCTCTGTCTATGCTTTCAATACTGAACAAAAACAAGTAACTTGCTGGTTAGTGAAACCAGAAAATATCAAATGGAATAATTTGGCTGCAAAGAGACTAGCCCAAATAAAAGCAAATGGCGGAACGCCATTAGCCGAAGTCTATTCAATAATGTCTCCTGGATTGCTTTCAAAAAAACCAGATATCTACCTAACTTTAACAGATGGAGAACCATCTGATCCTGATGCAGTTCGGTCTATGGTAACCACATTCAAACTATTGGGGATAAGAATGGTAGCGATAGGAGTGGGACCTGACACTTCTGCAGCAACAATAATTGCAAATAATTTAAAACGTTTAGGATATGAAAACACATTAGCAGTAAGCAGATTGAATGATATCCCAAATAGGGTTTTGAATGTTTTAGGAAGAAGCTAGTATGAAATGTCTTTCAGT
>CAZDTF010000257.1:0-1844 GCA_964508325.1 uncultured Nitrosopumilaceae archaeon
CGATGCGCGATCCAGCAATTGGATCTGCTGGAGTGATAACAGTTGTTCTATATGCAGGAGGCATGATAATGGCACTTTCTATGATGAAAGGATTTGCAATATTTCAGGCAATTTTGCTAAGTGAACTTCTTGCGAAATTTGTGATGGTATTACAAGCAAATAGAGGATCTTCAGCATGGCAAGGCCTAAGTTCACCATTTACACAATCCATGAAAGATAAAAAGAAGCTTGGTGTGGCGGCTGCATTAACAATCATCCCTATTGTGCTAATCGGCGGAATAACTGGTGTGATTGTAATAATTACAGGTGTAGGATTGTCCTTTTTACTTCTTGTTGTGGCAAACCGCAGTTTTGGAGGTATTTCTGGTGATGTATTTGGAGCCACAAATGAACTTGTGAGACTTTCGTCACTTCTAATTTTTGCATCATTATGATAGGGCTAGTAATGTGTGGTGGTAAGGGTACGAGAATGAATTTACCACAAGAAAAACTTCTCCTAAAATACAAAAATCCAGTTATCCAACATGTTATTAATGCACTTCAAGAGTCTGATTGTTTTTCAAAAATCTTTGGGGCTACAAGCTCTAATGCTCCAAAAACTAGAGAATTTCTTAAAGGTCTAGGAATTTCTACCATTCAAACTCATGGAAATGGATATGTTAATGATCTTAATCAGATTTTACAGAACTGTAACGAACATGTATTTGTAATTTCAGGTGATATGCCTCTTTTAGATGCAAAAATAATTAAAAAAATTGTACAACTTGTAGATACTAAAAATACATGGACTACAGTTGTTTTAAGCAAAAACTTTCTTGATTCGCTACATGTGAAAACGGAATATCTTGTAATTTATAATAACAAAGAATATTCCTATTCCGGCATTTCAATAGTAAATCCAATTCGTATATCTGGAATGAAATCTGTTGAAGAGTCTTATGTGATACTTGATGATAAAAGAATTGCAATAAATCTAAATACAAAACAAGATTATGATTTACTCGGCACTACCTAATATCTTACCATTTATCTTTGCAATAGAACCTGTTGATTCTGCAAGTAGGTTTCCACAAGATTTGCAAGTAACATTAGTTGCTACATGAGAATAGACAACACTTTCTTCACTGCACTCCTTACACTGTATTCTTTGAAACTTGCTACCTGGTTTTGGAATTAGAATTTGTCCTTTTTTCATTATGCTACCAACTCGAACTTTCTTAATCTGATACCCGGCTTATTAAATTTCTTCTTACATTCTGGACATGTAAGGATTGGCGTAAATTTTTTAGTTGTTTTTGCAGGTTTGGCTAGCTTTGGGAATTTTTGACCGCCATAACCCTTCTTGTCTTCTGCGTGCCTTCTTTCACCAATGGCTGAACCTCTTCTTTTTCCAGCTTTGTATATGGAAATTTTTTGTAGAGTGTGTTTTTTACACTTTGGGCAGTATCTTCTGATCTCCTTTGGCACATTCATAAAATAAAACCGTGCCTGACCGTAATTTAAACATCGCTTTGAATCTATAATAGTAACAAAAACACACTCTCCATCTGTGCAATTTAGCTCTCTTGCTACCATGATTTCCTCATTAAATTCAGTGGCAATGGGAGAAAAAAAAGCAGATATGGTTTTGAAGAATTGTAAACTCGTTAATGTCTATTCCCGAGAGATAATTTCTGGTAGTAATGTAGCCATTCTAAAAGATAGAATTGCATATGTTGGAGCTGATGCTTCTCATGCAATTGGGGAAAAAACAGTAGTAATTGATTTAGAGGAAAGATTTCTCACACCTGGATTTGCAGATCCACACATACACATAGATCAGTTTGTTTTACCGTCAGAATTTG
>CAZDTF010000258.1:0-1818 GCA_964508325.1 uncultured Nitrosopumilaceae archaeon
TATTTTTATCCAGCGGTTTCTTCCTATTTGTTCAATTTCAATAAACTTCCACTCTTGGAGTAATGGCTGGATGATATTTTTGTCTAAACTTGCAAATCTGGCTTGCTGGAAATTTTCTTCTCTAGCATTTACCACAATTAGTTTATTTTCATAGGCAAGCTTTGCCATCTCTTTTTTGGTTATTTTTCCTCCGTTTTCTTTGATTATTTTTAGGGCCTGTACCAGAACTGGCTTTGGAGTGTGAATTTCATATGTAGGAAGTGGCATTACCTTTTTTACCCCAAAGGATTGTTGCTTGCCTTCAAATGCCGCATATCTTTCTGCCTCTGCATAAAATGGTTTGATGTTTTGTTTGTTTTTGAAGATCATGCATGCCATCATACATGCAATGGCATGTATTTTTGAGCCAGATGCGACATTGATGTAAATGTCGTTGTCTTTTTCCCTTTCAACTATTTCTTTGACAGCCTTGATTATTTGAAACAGATTTAACCTGTCAACCTTTGCTAGTTCTACTTTGATATTCATTTTTTTAAATTCAGTCTGCATTTTTTCAGTGTATGGCTTGCCCTTGTCTTCAGATGGGTTGTCATGTACTAGGAGCCACACCTTGTCTGCCCTCATGTTTTTTGCAGGAATTACTACCCTGTCTACCTCAAATCCCACTGGTGCAATATGGACACGCAAGTTTGCAATGTTATTCATAATAGTATGTACAGTCTGCATACTATGGTGATGATATATAATAATTCTGTGTTGGTATCATAATTCATGAAAACAAGTTACGAATCCAAAAAGGAAACAGATTCTTCTGTTTATCCCAAAGTAAAATCTGTCTTTGAAGAATAATTACTTCATCCAAGATCTTTGTTCCAATCCAGAAATCAATTCCAACATCTTGTCTAGTTTTGTGGTAATGGCAGTGACTGCACGAAATTCCTCGTACATTATCTTTTCTTCTTCTTGGGATAGAAGTTCTTTTTCGGCAAGATCAAAAAAACGCTCTTCTTTTGTGATATGCTCATCAAGATAAACTGCATAAGTTTTGAGAAATCGTGCTACTGGTTCTCTTTCGTTGTTTCCTTTTTTCCAGCTTTGCAGATGTGTGGATATGCTTTTTGCAATTCTTCTTGCAAACTCGTGCTCTATCATAAATCCTCTAATTTCTTCTTTCAAAGTGTCATAGCTTGCAACACATGCAAAGTATGCGTCTTCTTCTCTGGAATAGTGGATCGCATCTAAAAACTCTGACATTATAATTATCATTTGTTCTATATCGGAAAACGGAATGTCTTGTCCTGCATATAGCTTGGTGTAGCACTGTATGATGATTTTTTCCAGTCGTTTGATCTGTTTGTGATCGTTGCGCAGTGATTCTGTAGCACTCATGTCTAGTCTTTTGATTTTATCGTAAATAGTGTTACTTTTTTGGATCATATTGTACTATACCAAAGTGCGGGTCTGCATATCCTCCGCCATATTTTCCAGCCGGTCCGCCAAGGCCTAGCCTTATGATGTAATTGTGTGATGGATTGATTTCAATTTCTTTTTTTTCTAGAATGTGGTTTGATATCTTTTCTTGCGTTACCTTTAGAGAATGATAGATTTCACGAATCTCACCATCTTGTATGAGAACTGTCTCTTCGTGCTGGTGGCCACATAAAATAATATTAGATTGGCTGTTTTTTGCCTCATCAAACGCCGAAGCTGCCTTGTAATGATACCCAGAATAGCTAAAGAACTCAAAATCCTCTGGCGTAAGCCTTTGCCAAGACCTGTGATATAACCAAGATTCGTCATTTGCATTTTTTGGTGTGA
>CAZDTF010000259.1:0-1814 GCA_964508325.1 uncultured Nitrosopumilaceae archaeon
GACTTTTGGCTTCCCTTGATTTGAGCAAAATGAATCTTGTAGGACTTGTGATCTTATTTTTTTACTTAACCTAAAATTTCACGACAGACGGCATATTTTCCTGAACAAATAACATGATTTTGACTTCAAATTAGTGGAAATTATTTTTTACTGATGATCGATGAACTCATTTTCTGGTGATAAGATAGTTTTACATCCAATCTATCTTGTTATAAACTTGGTTCGACTACCTTAGCGAAATCCAAAACAAAAAATTCCATGTCTCCAGGTATTAGTGAACTTGATTAAATTGGCCTAAAAAAATTGACTGAATGTTACTGAATAGTATTACACAAATTTTATTTAATTTTGCCCATTGTTCCAATTGTGGAACTGTAGTTGTATTAACAGATGAGACACAACCCAACCCCGTTTTTCATCTTACTACAGTTTCGCTTTTTTCATAAATTACTTCCTGTATCTATGAAGAATAATTTTGACTGCAGACCTAATCAATAGATCACATAATTTCGTACCAGTGTGTAAGATTCTAAAACATGCGCAGACAGATTAGCAATCTATTCAAAATAGATTTGAAAATGGAGGAGGTATCACTGGCATCAATAGATGAGATGTGGAAAGTAATCGAGAATTTTGGTATCAAGCGCAAGGTTTTTGGAAAAAGTAATCCAAGTTATCAAGAGATAAAGGAATTGTATTTACTCATAAAAAGTAAAAAGACCTCTAAAGGTAAAATCCAACAAGATGTTGATTTGCCGTCTTAGATCCTATTGTGCTGAATTATTTTGAGATAAAAGAAATCTAGTAAAATTAATGTTATTTTTCAGAAGTTGATAAAGTATTATTGATAGCAATAGCAAGTTCGTCAATTTTAAAAGGTTTTAGAATGTATGTTGAAGCTCCTGCTTGAATACATTCTTGTATTGCCTTTAGATTTCCGCTTGCAGTTATGAGAATTACCTTTGCTTTTGGATTTATTTTCATTATTTCCCTCAAGACTGACATGCCATCTTTTTTTGGCATAGCAAGGTCTAGTAATACTAGATCAGGCATTACCACTTTGAATTTCTCAATTGCTTCTACTCCATCAGAAGCTTCAGCAACTAGATGATGGTTTTCAATTTCAAGTATATCTCTCAACAGCATCCTGATTTGTTCAGAATCCTCTGCTACCATTATTCGTGCCATTGCAGAATATCATTTTTACTTTGATATATACTAGAGTAAATATTCAAAAATGACAACAAAATCGCAACTAAGATCTTAAAGATTCTTCAAAAAGTCACACGCGCAATATTATGTGTATGATGGATAACTTGTTTCCGTTTTGTATCTGTTCTGTTTTTGTTGTAAATCATGTCTGCAGAAGCAAAAATCGAAGAAAGACTAAATGTGTACACCCTCTGCAAGAAGTAGATGAAAATCGGAATATTTTCACATTGTACCATTGATGAAATTTCACGAGAGGGAAGTGTGATTGAAACTGCTGGAGGACCAGCTTGTTATTGTGGTTTGACTGCAAAGAGTTTAAAATTTGATATAGAATTTCACACAAAGATAGGTCCTGATTTTGGATTTCGTGAGTACTTGGAAAAAAACAAGATAATTATTCCACAAAACGCCATATCTAAAAATTCCACGACCAGGTTTTTACTTGAAATTTCTGGTACAGACAGGACTTTATATCTGAAAACAAAATGTGATCCAATAGAATATGAAAAATCAGATGCTGACGGATGTATAGTAAGTCCTGTATTTGATGAGGTATCTGAAGAAACACTTGATGAAATTTTCATCAAGTGTTTCTTCAGATA
>CAZDTF010000260.1:0-1799 GCA_964508325.1 uncultured Nitrosopumilaceae archaeon
TTTGATTTTATAATTATCAAAGTTAGTTTGTACGTATTTCTTTATTCTTTCATTCCAAATCTTTTATTCTATTTGGTGTTTTTTTAGTAGCAGCTCGACTTCATATAAGACAGGAGTTCTTTGGCAAAACAGGTGTTGTAAATAATCTCTTGAAACCTCAACTTCTGCTTGGATGGCAACCAATCCCTTTTTCATCTCAAGCAATCTTACATGCATCTCCCATGGTTTTTTCAATTTTAATGAAAGTCCATGCCCAATCTGTAATGGTTGCTTATGTTCAAATTTGACATGGGTAAAGCCCTCATGTGAAAATATCTTCAACAACTCATCAACACTATTTTTGACAACTATGGTTAGTTGTTCTACGCCCTTCTTGTCCACTGAAACTTTTTCCCTTTTACCATCAAGTAGGGATATCGTCTTTGGATATTTTGTCAGGAACTCTACCATCATAGCTCAACCTCCATTTGACCTCTATTAAAAGTATGACTGTTCTAGTTTTTTGTTCCTAGTCCACGAACGTAGACACATTGGTCATGTGAGATGGCCATCTCATGACTACCTATCTTCCTATCTGTAATTTGTGCCTCCGAGTTTTTTATTATACAAAATGGGGTAGTATCAGAACCCTCACCCATCTTGAGATTTGCTATTGATGCAAGGTTATCAGCTACTGCCTGAAACGTAACTTTGAGAGGATTCCCAAAAAGATCTTTTTGTCCCCGTATGTCAGATAGTGGTTCTATTCCTGCACATGCTATAGCAATGCCAACTGTACCAACTCTTGCAGGCATTAACCGACTATCTATAATTATGATTCCAACATGAATCAAATTCTTTAAGAAAATTTTTCGCCTCAATTGTTCTGCAACACGATATGCATCTACGGGATACAAAATTATTTTTCCTTTTGGTGCGTTTGATTTGTCAATTCCTGCATTTGGAGCCATGATGTTATCGGAAGATGTAATTACAAATCCAGATACTCCACCAAAAATAGTGTCAGACTCTCGCAGTATGATCTCCGCAATTTTGGGATTGATTTGAAATTTTTTACTAAGAATATAGGATTCTTCAGACGGAATAACATATTCGTAATCTATAACCCTGCCTTGAGAATTTGCAACAAATTTGCTCGAAATTATGATTACATCTCCATTTTCCAGTGTTACCTTGGTTTTTTGTAACGAACTAATTAAGGATTCAAAGAGATCGAATTTCTCTGTTTTTATCTCTGATTTTATAGGATAAACGGATAGTGACACGATATTGTTTATTCGCCTTTACTTTTTAGTATTCTGTTAACCTACTGTGTATTTTTTCGGGTTTTTTTCACAACAAAAACTATGCCACCAACAACTCCAGCTGTACCAACAGCTATTGCAATTGCCACATTATTCCAAGCTGAATTGTACTCAGAAATGGATTGTGAGTTGAACTGATCCGATGTAAAAGATGAACCATTTTGTTCAGGGGTATTTTCAAGAGGGTTAGTTTGTACGGTTGTTGATTCGGATGACATAGTATTGTTTTTAATCGTTATAGCACTTGATTTCTGAATATTATTCTGAGAAATGTTCATTTGTTGAAGAACATCTGATCAGTCGACACATAACAAACGGAAGAAAAGTCCCCGATTGGACAGTTTTTCGCCACCATTCGACAATCAGAGATTGCCGCCGACGAAGGAGCACCGCGAAAGGATAAAATTCGGAGTTAGATGGTGTATTACGTGCGTCTAATGGTGAAGCACGAAAGGAAACGAAAGAAGGGCACGTGAGTCGTTGTAGTCGTGGGCA
>CAZDTF010000261.1:0-1787 GCA_964508325.1 uncultured Nitrosopumilaceae archaeon
TCCAATGTTTAAGAGGGGAATAAACCGTAATACCTGCACACAAAAGAGGGGCTGCACGGTCAAGAGGAAGATTGTTAGGAATTGTAAGGACGTAATTTTCATCGACCACGATTTTGTCAGAGTATCCTCCTTGAGTGGGGGTTTTTCCATCCCTCTCAAATCCATTGTAAGTCGTAGTCATTCCTTCAACACAATATTGTTGTAAGCCCTTCAAACAAGGAACGCACTTGCGACAAGAGTCTATAAAACATCCAACTCCTACCTTGTCACCTACTCTATGGCGAGTAACTCTAGTGCCTACTTGGGAGACAATCCCTACGATCTCATGTCCTGGAACCATAGGGAAGACAGAACCACCCCACTCGTCGTTTACTTGGTGAATATCTGTGTGGCATATTCCACAATACTGAATATCTATAACTATGTCATTTTCTTTGGGTTCTCTCCTTTGAAAGGAGTGAGGAATTAGATTAGACTTCGCTTTAATTGCGGCATATCCAATTACTGGAATCATAGACTTCATTTTGGTTATCGTACTAAATATTTTATGAAATCATACTCTCAAAAATGTTCTAAAAAAATTGAATTGTATGTCCTAGTTTAAGAAAAATTGATTCTCTTCATTAGGATGAATTAAGGTAGAATGAATGAATTCATATTTCTGGGCTCATAGAGAAGTTATTTTCTTGTTTCTTAGTCTAACTAAACCAACCCTACCATTTAAACAAAATAAACCTCATGAATAGGCAATTGACAAGAAAGTACCAACATCCAATTTCCTATAGGTTATTGGAGATCCCCATAAAACACATCAAGGTTTGGAGTGATGCTCAGGCAAGAAAACTTGACAAGAGTGGAATTTCAGACCTTGCGAAGTCCATCAAGAGTGAGGGACTTCAAAATCCCCCAATGGTGCAAAGGGAGGGAAAAAACTCTTATCTTCTGATGTCCGGCCAGCGAAGACTCGCAGCCCTAAAAAGGCTCAAGGCAAAAAAAATCCCTGTTCTGGTTTTGACAAGAAAAACAGAATATGAACTCCAGGACGCAAAAGCTGCCTCCGTAATCGAAAACCTGCACAGAAGGAACATGAATGTAAAGGACATGGCCGCTGCATGTAGTTTTCTTGCCGAAAAGATGGGGAAATCGAAGGCTGCACAATCTCTAGGTATGTCAACATCCACTTTCAAAAAATATCATGGTTTTGCGGGTGTACCAGAAAAAATAAAGGACTTGGTACCTAAAATGATCTCAAGGGATCAGGCTACAAAACTATATGTAATTATACCTGATATTTCAAAGGCTTTGAAAATTGCTCATAGAATTTCAAGACTCGATTCAATTGCAAGAAAAAGATATCTGATTGCATTGTCCTATAATCCGAAATCATCGCACAAAACTCTTATGAAAAAGGCAAAATCGCTTCAAATACAACAAAATATTTCACTCAAGCTTTCCAAGGGAAAATCGCGTGGACTTACTGCCCAATCCAGACGCCAAGAAATAGAACCACAGGAATTAGCCAGCAAAATTGTGTTTGATTGGTTAAAGAAAAGAGGATACTAGAACGTTATCAAGGTTCTATTAAAATTGCAAACCTTGCAAATCTACCCTCAACCTTTTCTTGAATTTCTTTTTCGGGTTCTAGCACCTTTCTTTCCTGCTGCTACAAAAGACGCATGGGTTCTTTTCCTTGCGGCTTTCTTTCCAGCTGCTACATAAGATGCATGTGATCGTTTTTTCATACAAGCATTGAGGATAACCATTGATTATAATGAGATAGTAGCTAA
>CAZDTF010000262.1:0-1770 GCA_964508325.1 uncultured Nitrosopumilaceae archaeon
TCCAATTTCACCTTCTCCTCCCAGACCAAAACCTGATCTGGAAACCAATGTGAACCAATTTTCATGATTGATGTTTATTTCAGATACATCCTCAACTGAGAAAATTTTGTATTCTGGATCAACTAGACCTAGTATGGCATTAAGAATTGTTGTTTTACCGCTTCCGGTTGGTCCTATTATGATAAATGACATCTTCTCTTGTATTAGCATCCAAAGATATGCTGCAATTGGCAGATTTATTGTTCCATATTTGACAAGATCTATTATGGTGTACGGATCATCTCTAAACTTTCTTATCGTAAAACTTGTACCTTTTGGAGTAACTTCTTTTTGATACAATACAGAAATTCTATGGTTTCCCTGTAGCGCAAGATCAGTAATTGGAAAGGCAGCGCTGACATGTTTACCTGCTCTAAAAACTATTCTTGAAATAAATGAATTTAATTTTTCTTCAGAAGTAAATTGAATATTTGAGGGAATGCTGTCATACTTTCTGTGCCAAATGTAAATTGGGTTGTTACTGCCACTGCAGCTTACATCCTCTATGTTCACATCACGCATTACTGGTTCAATAAAGCTAAATCCACTAATGTCCCTTCTTAAATAATATTTTACCTTCTCCATACTTGCGCTAGACCTATTAAGGAACATTTTTGCATTTTCTTTCATCACCATGTTTAGCTGTTCTTCAAAGTTAGGTTCTCCTTTTGACTCGTCTGTAGACTCTAAACTCTCCTCAATAAGACGATATAAGCTTTGGAAAATCTCTTCTTCTTCAGGATTGAGCTTTAGCTCATCAACAAAATACAGGTAATCTGATTTTTCGTCGTTATAAAGAATAAGTGCATAGCTAAAAGGAGGATTTAATTCATATCTTTCAATTACTTCGTAACCATTTGGAATTTGGTTTTGATTTTCATCGATGAGTTCATGTGATAAGAAACTTGTTAGCTCTTCTGTTTTTTTAGGTTTCTTGTCCTTCAATTTCTATTCACCATGAATATTAAAAAAGTTGGGTGGGGCATTTTTGTACGCCCTTAGGGGTTGCCAACTGTTACGGTTGTCGGTCCGCCTACGTTACCTGCATAGATGCTAAGAGTTGCAGTCGAACCAGAATCAACTGGACCTATGACACCCTGAGGTATTTTAAAGTAGACAATCATTTGTCCACCTGGGGTTAATGCTGTCGGGCCTGAGGCCACTTTAAGACATAATGGAAGGTTTCCTCCTGACCCATCTTGGTCAATTATGAATTCCGTAAATGGCGTTGTACCACGAGCATTTACTGTGGCTTGCGCAGGGCATGAACCACCAACGGTGCCAGCAGTTAAGATTCCACCATTTGCAAGGCTACCTATTGGGTTAAAGTTCTGATCAGTTCTTGTCAGGTTGAATTGTGATTGAAAGTTTGAACCTTGAGCAGTGCGAGATTGATTTGCATCAACATACCAATTGGAAAATGGTATTGAGACTCCACGTAATTGTATTGTATTTACTGAAGCAAGCACATCTCCATTATTTCTGATGGCAGCTGCACCCCATGCTGCATATTGTCCTGAGGATTGAGCAGTAGAATTTATCCACATCTTGATGCCCTGACTTGCAATTGATTGTTGCTGTCCACCTGTCTGGAAAAGGCTTGTACCATATATTACAACACCAGTTCCCAAAACGACGGAAGCAACCAAGATGATCATGGTTGTCATTACTACGCTGATTGCCTTTCTGTTGTTTGTTCTTGGGAACATATCTTATTACCAAATGGAAGGA
>CAZDTF010000263.1:0-1763 GCA_964508325.1 uncultured Nitrosopumilaceae archaeon
ATCATCAACAAATTAAGAAAGAGTGGAATAATAAGAACTACCAAAGTCGTTCCTGACTATGGCGAATATATCGCAGCGAAAAAACTAGGCCTACAAAGATCTCCAAATTCTAGCAACAAAGGATATGATGCCATTGATAACGAGGGAAGAAAATACGAAATCAAAACTAGAAAAGCTACGGCCTGGAACAAGCCCACTATTTTTCCTATCCAAGAAGACCAGCTAAAATCAGCAGATTTTCTCATTTATGTAGAATTTGATGATGATTGGAATCTAGTGAGGCTGTTAAAAATTCCAACATCTGAAGTTCAATATAACAAGCACAAACGAGTTATTTTGAATAAGCAGTTGATCGATAAATTCACTATTTTATAACAATCGGATGTCAAAATGTGAGACCTGTAGGACTAGATAAAATATGATTCTAAGTTCCTACTTGTTCTCGTAAAATAGATTACTTGTAGGTTTACTATTTATTCTACAAAGACGATAATACAATGTGTTAGGAGATATTCCTGAGCTTAAAGCTCCAAAGGGAAAATTTCGCATAGTTGGGATTGACAAATTCGAAACTCCTGGAGAGGGGAATTTTGTAATTGGAGATTATAACAATCTTCATGAGGCCCTAGAAAAGGCACGAAATATGACTAGAGAAGCATCAAAGGATTCTACTGATCCAAATACTGCAACAGTGTTTTATGTTTATGATGAAAATGGAGGTTATTTAGGCGGAGATATTTACGCAGGAGAATAATTACCTTTTTGCCAGTCTTCTTTCTTTGAAATGACTCGTCTTATTCCTCCTTTTGGGTTTTCAGTATCATTTTTTCTTCTTGGAATCAAGTGAATATGGCAGTGCGATATGGTCTGTCCTGCATCTTTTCCATTATTGACACCAATATTGAATCCTGTAATGGTGTTGTCTAATTTTACAAGTGTATTCCTTACCACATCTAATAGAATGATACAGTTGAGGTGTTCTTCAACTGTCAAGTCAAAATAAGATTCAACATGTCTTTTTGGAATAACGAGTGTATGATATTTTGTAACAGGATATTTGTCTGATATGGCAAAAGCATTCTTTACATCGTATTGAATATCTTCCCTGATGTTACAAAATTTACAATTGGTCATTTTTTAATAATCATAATCCGTACTTGAATGGTCTTAATAGTTTGAATTTTCCTTTTGAAACCATTTCAAAAAGTTCACTATTTCCCCTAGGGTTATCTTTTCTATGTTTATACAGAAATGCACTACATGTTCAATCTCCCAGATTTTTGCATTTTGATCTTAGATCATTACTAGAAAATGGCTCTATCAACGATCCCTTGTTTACAGCAGTGATAATTGTAGAGTATACCATGTGATTACTCATGTAGATTCAATCCTTACAGTATAATGAGCATCAATACATTCAATTTTTTTTGCCACAATGGATACTACTTGCGAGTCATCTTTAAAAATAATTGGTCTAATAGGATCAATGTCATCTCTTCCCTGAAACACTTCAGCAGGTTTCGCTTGTGGATTAACTGGTTTGAGCGAATCACATATTCCAGTAATAAAACTATCTAGATCTCCCACATATTTTTCAGGGTCATCCTCACCTACTTGTATATGATCATGATTAATAATATTAGGTGCAAAAATTAGTATCTCCAATTTGATTGGACTATCATTAAAGTATCGTTCAAGTCCTTTGCTTTTACAGGCTTCTGAGGCTTTATCTCTCAACAATGCAACTCGAGCTTCTTCTTTAG
>CAZDTF010000264.1:0-1733 GCA_964508325.1 uncultured Nitrosopumilaceae archaeon
TCATTTTATCTTCAGAATATGCAACATCATAATGCGTCATTTCAAGATTAATTTCGTCAATTGCTGGCACCATTTTTGGAGCCTCGATCAAATTTTTATTAAATTTCAAAAATTCCTCAATAAGTATTGGATCTATTCTTAATTCATTTTCCATTATGTTCCACTCCGTTTTTCTTTTCGTTTTTTTCTAATTTGCCAATTCTTTTTCGCAATGAATGCAATTCCTTGTAAACTTCGTTTAAGTCATTCTTTGTTGGAACGTTTGCAGATTCAAGTAATACCGTAAGCATGTTATTCCAATGTTTTGAAAGTTCAAGTTCGCTTGATATCAATTTGCCAAAATTTTCTCCAAACTTTTCAGAATCAAAGAGTTGTGTAAAGGAATTTTCAAATATGTCAATCCATACTCGTTTTGAAGATTCGATATGTTCTATATCGTTTGGGATCTCCGGAACTTTGGTATTGAATCTCTTTTGTGCTTCATTCCAAGTGTCAGAAAGTTGTTTATAATATTCAGTAAGTCTGGTATTAAATTCTAAAAGATCCTCATTTGCCTCTATGATTTCATTTGATATTTTTTTGGTCTGCATGGTAAACTTTCGCATAGGCCCAGCAGATGTAAGAGATGACGGCTTGTTTGAAATAAGATAGGCCATATCAGTCCAAAACTGTGAAAGGTGTTTGAAATAATCTGCGGTTTCCTTAAAGTCTGATTTTTTCTGGGTTTCAGGTTCTGATTCCATGTTAATGGGTAACAAAAGATCGCAATAAATAGATCGGCCCGTATCATTTATTATTGATATTCAAACTAATAATCTGTCTCATGGTAACTATTGGGAGAATCAGTAATGGATTATGAGAAATTCTGTAAACAAGTCCTAGAGTTAGATTCTAAGATAAGATTTGCAGGAATGATAAACGAGAAGGGTAGGCTATTTGCGGGTGGAATGAGAGAGGGTCTTAAATCTCTTGAAGAATCAAAGGATGAGGAGATGCTATACATGGAATTAGTGTTAAGGACAAAGATGAGGCGTGAGTTTGATCATGTCTTGGGACCAGTAAAATTTGCCATGTCGTATAGAGAAAAGGCAATAATAATGAGCTTCCCCATCGGTGAAAATGTTTTATACATTTCAGCGGAACAGGGATTTGATTTTGCAAATGTCCCTTTTAAAATATTAAAAATATCAGGTCATTAAAACTTCGAGCTTTCATAAACTGTTTGGCACCACTGTAGGATTTTTTCAATATCTTCAGAAACAAAATCTGCATCTTCTTTTGTCTTTTTTGCTAGTTTTGTACAAAAAACTAGATGTAATGTCTTACCAAATTTAGTCTTTGATGCAACTACAGCTTGAGAAAAAAACTTGATTGCATTTTCTGTAGAAGAGAAAACTACAACTACCAATATACCCTGTTTTTTTGTCCATACTTTGTTAAGAAATCTTTGTAGATCGATGTCAAACATGACATCAATAGCAGTAGACATATCTCCTAGTTGCGATATTTTCCACCCTTCAACATGAAAAGCTGCAGAGGTGGCTTGGGCTGCTAATGAATTGTTTGAATCTGTAGAAAATACAACAACGTTTTTCTTTGAGTCAACCTCCTTTTCAGTCAGAAGGATAAGATATATCGAGCCCAAAATTATGTTATCAAGATAATTTTTTTCAGATTTGCCAATCTTTCCTGTATTATATGAATTTTGAACAGAATCTATGGAAGGAATAATT
>CAZDTF010000265.1:0-1728 GCA_964508325.1 uncultured Nitrosopumilaceae archaeon
TGGATGAGACCAATGGACTTTACAGTAGGTCAACCAGTACCATTATACAGAAACTCTGTATTCGTCAAAGGTTGGACTGAACTAGCAGAATAGATAGTCCGACAATTAACTTCTTTTTCTTCAAACTTTGTTAGTGGATACTTCGTTGTCTAAATATATGGAAAAATTTAACCATAGGTATTGAGCAAACCTGGTAACATTTGGCGTCGAGTCCACGGTAGGATAACAAAAAAACCCACCAACTTCGGCTGGTTAATTAATAATAAGCTGGCAGGAAGTGGAATGCCAACAACTGCAACTGAGCTTGAATGGGTTAGAAAACAGGGCGTGAAATCAATAATCACAATGACTGAAAATCCACTTCCAGAGTCATGGATCAAAAATGTGAAGTACCTTCATGTGCCGACTGAAGATTTTTCTGCACCAGATATGGATCAAATAGATCAGACCATCGAATTTATTCAAGAACGGATCAAAAATGATGAACCCATTATGGTTCATTGTGCAGCTGGAGTAGGCAGGACCGGAACTATACTAGCATGTTATCTGATAAAATATCATAACTTGTCTGTAAAAGATGCAATTGAAAAAGTACGTAAAGAAAGACCAGGCTCCATACAATCTGAATCACAAGAAATTGCGGTAGGTCTTTATTACAAATTTGTTCACAAATAACTATTCAGGTATAGAAGTAGTTACCATTTTCCCATTTTCAAGCTTGATGAACAGAAATCTGTTATCTTTGAAGATCAACGTTATTTCATTTTTATCTGATTTGTCTTCAACTTCAAGTAATTCCTGTCCTCTAACACCATCGAATTTTGCCATAGACTACCTCTGATAATTCCATTTATATCCTATTTGGTAATTTCAATTTCTATTTCTTTAGAATGTGTCTTTTCATTAAATGGTTCTGTATAATCATGTTTTAGCCAAGAAACAAAAATCTCTGCCCCAATCTTGTGTTTTCCATTCCCAAGCTCAGAGGCTTTGAATTCCATTTTTTCATTAAAATTAAGAAGCATCTCCAGTGCCTCTGCCTGATTTTTTGGAATAAATGGTTCAAAATTTTTTGCTATCTGAATCCAGATCTTTTTTTCTGCCATCTGAGTAAGTTTGGGATTACGTGTCCAAAAGAGAGCAGCCTTTCTGTAGGTGTCGATTGGTTTTCCTAACTCACGTTTTCGTAATCCGCCTGTATAAAGTCTAATTCCATATTTCAATTTGAAAGAATTATCATGTTTATTGTAGGCTCTTTCCCAGTTTTTTTCATTAAAAGCTTCACGAAATGCACCCATGACAGCAAATTTTACATTTATTGTGATATTTTCATCTGTTCTAAATTTATCATTTGATTTATCTAATTCCACATCAGTGATGAAGGTCTTCTCAGTAGACAATTAACCGTAATGATTTATATCCTCAATAAGTATTTTTTTTATTTACATGGATGCTAAGATAACAAAATCTTCTCCAAAAGAAGTATCATTAATTATTACAAAATCTGATATTGGTACGTTGTACATTGTACAACATGAACTTCTCAAAGAATCCAGTATAGAATTTGCAGGTGTAATAATTAAGCACCCACTTACTAAAGAATACTGGATGCGTGTGAATACATCAAAGGGAAATCCAATAAAAAAGATAGAAAATGCAGCAAAAACTGCAATTAAATACAAAGCTGAATTAAAGAAAGTAATTCATTCAAAATTAAAAGGTTTTTAA
>CAZDTF010000266.1:0-1710 GCA_964508325.1 uncultured Nitrosopumilaceae archaeon
ACAATTTCTGCATGAAATACTCTATCATCTTTTTCTAGATGTTTTCTTATAACTGATGAATTTGATGATGAATCACGTCCACCTATTGCTAAAAGACCATCTGAAGTGAAAAACCATCTGTATCTTTCATACCATTCTCTCTTCTTTTGTACCGAAAAAACAACAGAGTTCTTTGCAATACTGGCTTGTTTTCTAAATCCTTCTAGAATTTTTTCAGTTTTTCTCTTTTCTAACTCTATAGTTTCAATTGCCTTTAACTGTATTTTTGATTCATTAAATAATGTTGATGCTATAGCTGGAATGGATGAATCAGGATTTATTTTGATTTTTTCTCCATTAACTACTACAAACAAAATCCCACGTTCTTTTGCAAGTGATGTGTTCTGTTCCGTAAATCTCTGTAAAATTTTAGGATCCTCAAGTGAATCTACTCCCATCGAGGATAATTCCAAGAGAGATTTTGCTACAGATGAGATTAAGCTAGTTCTTTGTTTAACTGTCAAAATTGCTTTAGTTTGTTCCTCTAATCTATGCTCAAATTCTTCTATCTTTTGAGTTACGGTGTTTGCTTGTGATGTTTTACCATCTTCGAGAAGATTTTCTGTAAAAAGCAAATCAAGACCTTCCATAAAGCTTGTTACACTAACACAGTTTTTGTTTTCTATATTTCCTAGTGACAAAGGTAAAACATCTGATTTTTTTTCATCGCGTATTAGTAATGGTTCATGAACCCCGTTTACAACTTTTTCTGTAATTAATTTTGTAACACTAAAAATTTTTTCTATATCGTTATCTGAAAGGCTATTTCCTGGTGACTGTGGATTTATGTTTGCAAGTTTCACTATCTCCTCAGCATATTTTGTGGGAAGTCCTAGAGTCCTACCTATCCATCTTACTGCAGCAGTTGAAACTGATTTAATATCTGAAAGATCTTTTAATGTAATATCAAAAATGTTTAAACCGCTTAACGGAGGTAACTCGTAATTAAGGCCCACATTTAGTTTTCTGTGTCTAACGTCAATTGAATGCAATAAAGAAAGAATTTTCATTTCCTTGTTGCACAAAACAATATTACCATCACCAAAAAATTCTCCCACAAGAACAAATTCTTGATTTAATCCACTAAATGTAATATATACAATCCTTTCTGTGCCAATTTGTTTTATTTCAGAAATTTTGGATCTTAGAAGATCATTTCGTAATCGTTTTACTAGTCTATTTTCTTCTATTTGCTCTATCTTTCGTGTAGTAACCCAAAATCCAAATGTGGAAAACATTAACAAGATATCTGGTTTTTCAGGATGATGTAATTTGAAAAGAATACTGTTGCGACTTATTCCATAGATATTACTTACATAGTACTCGCTTGTCTTTTTACTAATTTCATTTACCAGGTAACGTAACTCAATACCAGCTAGTGTCATAATGATGAGTTATTGCTCTAAAATTATACTGTTACTATTAGAGAGCCATCCAAAGATTTTAAAAAGGATGTCTGTGAGTCATTTTGTAAATTTAATTGACTAGACATCCAAAAAAAGAAAAAGAAAAGCCTACTCCAAATAATCCCAACACGAAAGACGTACCTCCAGAGGTTCCTCAATCAAAACAGGCAGAAGGAATTAAACCAAAAAACCCACTTGACAAACTTTTCTGGCTTCGTGTAGGTATGGGAATACTAGCAGGTGCACTCTCAGCAGAGCTTGGATA
>CAZDTF010000267.1:0-1705 GCA_964508325.1 uncultured Nitrosopumilaceae archaeon
AAGTCCTACAGGACTCAAACCTTGGATTCAAACCTGTGAGATATTGCACAGAAAACAATCGATAGCCTATTTTTTTATTTCACCCTATTAGAAAAACTAAAGTTTACTTGTGTTGACCTTTCATGAATTCAGCACCAGCTTTTTGTATTTCTTCTATTGTCATTTCTTTTTTTCTGGTTGCTATTGTCCATCTATGGCCAAAAGGATCTGAGAGTGCACCTACGCGGTCTCCCCAAAATCCGTCCATCATTGGCATCATTGGTTTTGCTCCTGCTGAAACAGCCTTGTTAAAGACAGAATCTGCATCATTGACATACAAGTATATTGCACCACTTGGTCCTCCTGTTGATTTTGGGGACAAGCATCCCATTTCTGGCATTTCATCACAAAGCATTATTGCAGAATCACCAATTCTGATTTCTGCGTGCATTATTGATTTACCGTCTGGTCCTGGAAATCTGTAAATTTCTTTTGCATCAAAGGCTTTTTTGTAAAATTCTATTGCGTCAGATGCTCCGCTTATGGTCAATGTTGGAGTAACAGAATGATATCCATCTGGAATTGGTTTTACCATGGCAAAAATTTTATTTGATTGAATTTATACTTTTCTTTATTTTTACAGTTTTCACTAGATTAAGTTGAAATGCTGTATAGATGATGCTTTTCGAAGTACATTATAACTTTAAGTGAATATTTAAAATTTGGAAAAAATCTTTTATGTTATGAAAAATGCGAGTCAGTGAACAGTATAATGATTCACCACATTGTGGTCTTAGATATGAAGCAAAATGAACATATTTCTAAATCAAAGTTAGGAGAAGACAGTTAATGCCAAGATTTGGAAAATTAAGCCTACTGAAATCCGTCATGATCACTTTGGCAGTTGCAGCAATAATCCTAATGTCAACTACTCAAGAGTCCATGGCACAACCTGTAAAATATGATGGAACCAAGGGATATGTCACACTTTCTTTAGAGCACGCATTTACAAGTCTTCTTCCTGCCATACAAAACATGACTGTTTTTAATTTCACAGGTGAGATTCCTGTGGTAGTAGCAAAGGTAGGTACCCCAAGTTTTATGACATGGGATCAGATAACAGCTGCAAAAAATTCTGGTTTTACTATAATGAGTCACACTGAGACCCATCTTGTTTTAGATTCTAGTACGCCTGACAGTACTGTGTATTATGAAGTTGTCCAAAGCAAGATTGATTTGCAAAATCATGGATTCAATCCCACGGGGTTTGGACCTGCAAACAACGTGTTTACTCCATATGCATTGGCACTAATGCACCCCAATTATAGCTGGACAAGAATACAGCCAGGAATACCAAACACATTGTATTCCATAACACATGATGGTTTGCAATATGGAATGCCACTTGCATTACACCATTTTGGAGTAGGCAACCCCCCTGCTGTACTCAATAATTTTGCTCAAATTAAAAGTATTATAGATTCTGCTGCACAAAATCACACTTGGGTTATTTTTGATTTTCATAGACTCACCAACGATGGCACGGGATACAATTCACCACCTCAATTGTTCTGGCAGGTTCTACAATATATCAAACAAGAATCTGATGCAGGTCAAATTGTTGTGGGAAGTATGGATGATGGTCTAGGATTTTCAACATCAACGACACCAACTGCACCACAACCTCCTACTAGTTTAACAGCTACTACAGCTTCATCATCACAAA
>CAZDTF010000268.1:0-1688 GCA_964508325.1 uncultured Nitrosopumilaceae archaeon
CCTGCAGTGTAGTTAGGTTTGTCGGATTGTGGTTGTACGAATTGATACATACTGTCTACCTCATTACAGGAATTTTTTATCTGCTGGAATGTGAATCAAAATGAATACAAAAGTCAAGATTACTACATTAAAATCATGTTTTTCCGTTCGTAAATTTAGAAGAATTGTAATTTAGTTTTGGTTTTCCGTTTATTTCGTCATAGTTTTTGTCTTCTTAATAAAATTTTTAAGTGCAAGTTTTACCTCGTTTGTCCTTTTATTGACTCCTATCCTATATGCTTGAATTTTCCTTTTCCTGTCTAAAATCATGCGTTTTTGTTCGGACCTTCCTGATGAGCCCTGAGATACCCTCTCAGTAAGAGACGAATTGACAGTTGTTGACTGAATTATTTTGTATAGTTCCTTGATTTTGATTGAATCCTCTTTTACTGATTTCTTAATTTCAGGTATAGTAAGTGCAAAAAGAGATTTTTTTGAGTTTGAAGATGTGTGCACTAATTGCCCAACTATCTTATGTGCAGTCCTAAATGGCATTCCCTTCTTAACAAGGTGTTCTGCTATATCAAGCGCAATAGAATAGCCTGAATTTATTGCCTTTTTCATTTTCTGATCGTTTATTTTCATTGTTTTGAATACTTCGCTTATAACTAAAAGCGAAGAGATTGCAATCTTGGAGGCCGGCCATATAGAGACTTTGATTTGTTGTAGATCTCTGTTGTATCCAGACGGAAGACCCTTTAAGTTTGATAGAATTCCCATTTGATATCCAATTACTTGTGCAGTCTTGCCTCGGACAAGCTCTAGTATATCAGGATTCTTTTTTTGTGGCATCACGCTTGATGTAGATGCAAATTTATCTGAAAGTTCAATAAATGAAAATTCTGATGTAGACCAAATAATTAGATCCTCTGCAATTCTGCTCAAGTTTGTCATAAGAATTGAAATTTGCCCAACATATTCTGCAACAAAATCACGAGAACCAGTTGCATCAATTGAGTTTTCAATCAAACCACTGAATCCAAGCATTTTAGCAGTGCTTTGTCTATCAATATTCAAGCTTGTTCCTCCAATTGGTCCAGCCCCCAACGGTGATTCGTTTACTCTACCATAAGTAACATAGAAACGATCAAGATCTCTGAATAAAGCATCTGCATATGCAAGTAAAACATGCGAAAAGGAACCGATTTGTGCCTGTTGAAGATGTGTATAAAGTGGCATTATGGTTCCTTGATTTTTTTCTGCTAATGAAACAAGTGTCTCCACTAAATCTAGAAGACATGAACACAAAATATTGATGTCATCTCTAATTTTCATACGAATATCAAGTGAAATCTGATCGTTTCGAGAACGGGCAGTATGCATCTTACCACCTGCCTGTATTCCTGCCTTTTTTATTACGAGAGATTCTATTAGTTCATGGATGTCTTCAGAATCTGATTTTATTGAAAAATTTTCCTTTTTTAATTTTTCAAGGGCTGACAAAATTTTTGAGGCTTCATTCTTTGCAATAATTTTATTTTCAAAAAGCATCAACGTATGAGCTTGACTACCCAAGATATCATAAATTGCAATCTCCTTATCTTCTGAAAATGATGAAAGAAAATCTAAAGTTGTTTCATCTAGCTTACCGTTGAGTCTACTAGCTCTATACATCAATTTAGGAATTAGAATGGTTATATATAGCATAG
>CAZDTF010000269.1:0-1688 GCA_964508325.1 uncultured Nitrosopumilaceae archaeon
CATTTTTCTTTAATCTAGTTGTAGTTCCTGATTTTCTAAGCTCATGTAATATTTGCATGGATGCAAAAGCATTTGCAAAAAGGACTGAAAGTGGATACAGAATAAGCTTGAATCCCATCTTATGTAGTGATTTTGACGAAACCAGAGGTGTTGCACCTCCTTCTATCATATTTGCAACTAGAGGAGCTTTAATTGATTTTCCAATTTTTTTCATCTCTTCAATTGATTTTGGCGCTTCAATGAAAATTGCATCAGCACCAATTTTTTTATACTGGAGCCCTCGTTCAATTGCAGCATTCAATCCTTCTGGTGCTCTTGCATCAGTTCGTGCTACTATTATGAAGTCTTTACTTTTTCTCGCATCTAACGCTGCTTGTAATTTCTGAGAATACTCGTTCTTTGGAATAACTTCTTTGCCTGACATATGGCCACATCTTTTTGGCCACTTTTGATCTTCAAGAAAAATTCCTGCAACTCCAACTGATTCTAATTCAGTCACTAGCTTCCAAACACTAAGTGGATTCCCGTAGCCAGTATCCGCATCTACGATTACCGGAACCTGCACCGATCTACAAATTCTACGTGCGTTCTCTATTGTTTCTGTTGCTCCAATAAATCCGTAATCTGGCATTCCAAGCAAGGTTGCAGATGTTCCATAGCCTGTCTGAAACATAGCCTCAAAACCAACCTTTTGAGCAATTTTTGCTCCAATTGCATCATAGACGCCTGGGACCACAAGAGGTTTTGAATTATCATAAAGTAATTTTCTAAGATTTTGCAATTGTTGATATTATATTTACAATTATTTATGGCTTAATTGATTTTGATTTCCTTTCCTCGGGGTCTTTTTTCTGCCGTTTCGATCTTTTGAAGTTCAGACTCTAGAAACCTCTTGTACTTTGTTGTTTCTTCTTTTGTCATATTAGATACGTTCGAACTAAGTGAATCTCCGATACTCGTTATCCGTTCTAAAAGGTCCATGGCTACAAATTTGCCTATATTTCCTACCCTAAACATGACATCCATTTGATTTTTTACGATTTTGTTCAAGGTTTCTAGATCATCAGCAACCAATCTGCCTTTTTTGGTTATTTGGTATTTTCCATCTTTTGTCTCTTCAATTAAATTCTCATCTAAAAGTCTACCAAGTAGAGGATAGATTAAACCTGGTGAAGGCTTCCATCTCCCTCCACTTTGTGTTATGGCATTATTAATAATCTCTTTACCAGTACTTGGATTTTTTTTTAACACTTCTAGTATAAAATATCTAGAAAATCCTCTTGGTACTGAACTCCCGACTCGTTGTAGCCATTGCGAGATCATCACTAAGGATATCACTAGCGATATATATTAATTATTCGAAATAAAGTTTTGCTACGAATTCTTCACAAGACATATTTATCTAATTTGAAAAGGAAGATGTCTAAACATGGTTGATTCGATAGAACATGATCTGCTTATTGTCGGTTCTGGTTTGGCAGGTCTAAGAGCTGCAATTCAAGCTGCAAAAACTAGCTCAAACATCAAGATTGCAGTAATTTCAAAATTACAAGTTATGCGCTCACATTCTGTTTCTGCAGAAGGTGGAACAGCCGCTGTACTTTTTCCAGAAGAAGGAGATAGTTTAGAATCACATGTTTATGATACTGTAAAAGGAAGCGATTTTCTTGGAGATCAAGATGTCATTG
>CAZDTF010000270.1:0-1687 GCA_964508325.1 uncultured Nitrosopumilaceae archaeon
TTGATCTCGCAACTAAAAGCGTTGTAATAATTGGTTTGGGTCCGATGGTTACCGCTAGAACTGTTGTAGTGGGCACCGTCCCATTTTTTTATTGAAGATATTCTGCAGTATTCAGTGTATAACTTAAGAAATTGGTTTGGCCCAACCACGTTCAATGAGAATACTAGATGTGTCAAGATTTACACATGCCGGAGATCCATTTTCTACTTTAACGATTAATTGCAATCCTTGTTTACATACTACATCTTTTGCCATAATTCCTGATTTGAATTGTTGTAGTGGAGACTCTACCACATTTTTTGGTTCAACTAACTGTTTTGTACTGTTAAACGCTCCTAGAAAACAACTATGACATATATCAGCGCGATATCCAGACGGAGGATTATCTGCATTATACTCAAAGATATTTTTTATCTTTAGTTGCGGATCTAAATTAAATGATACACCTTTTACAGTTCCGTTATCAAGGCCCCATACAAAGAAGGTTACTCTTGCCCCTCCAAAATCATAATAGTTATTTGCTCTTGGAATCCAGTTGTTGTCTATTCCTGCAAGTGTATAGTTGTATCCTGTAGTTTTTTCCTTGAACTCTGTACTATTCATCACTAGTAATTCTAGTTTGGTATCGTTTGTTGGAGGATAGTGGTCGGGCAATGTGAACCTTGGATCATATTGTGCAAATACGGCGCCTATATTCGGCAGTGTTGTTGCAAGAAGTACGAGTATTGAAAGGTAAAGAATTTTCATGTTTAACATATTTACAATATTACTAAAAAGTATGACATATTATTCTTTCACATATAGAAACATTAGTTACATATTCAAAAATAATTCAACTATATTTTTTGATAAAGAAAAAAAGGGGTTCGTGGTTATCAATCACGTGCTGAAATGATATGTCCACGTAAATGAACCGCTGGTATTCACAGTACCTTCAGTAATCAATTCATGAGTTCCCGAGGTTCCATCCGTTGTCATTCGATCCAACTGGTAGTAACCGCTAGAATATGGTGTCCATATAGAATGTGCTACACCTCCATATGTTAGATCACCAGATATTGAGTTACTGGTCCAACTTGGCAAAGGTTCTAATTTGTTGTCAATTACATGTGTTGGTCGTTCATCTATGAAGTTAGCAACCCTAGGCGAAGTCATTCCATAATTTGTTATGGTTGCAGTGCATGTATGACTCGTACTAGCATCAGTAGTACTAATGTGATATTTAGAACTAGTTACCGAATCTTGTGTCACCAACGTAAGGGCTGAGTATGTTTGATATTTTTGAGGCTGATTGTTGAAGTAATAGGGATCTATGTTCGGGCTGAGTGGAAACGCAGAAAACACTATAATCAATTAAGCGAAAAAATCTCGAATAATTTTGTGCTTGCTCTATCACAGCTTTACAATCGTATTCCTAATTCATTTCAAAGTATTATAGCGGAATCAAAACAGACGACTTTATTCTAAAATTCTGCTTTAATGGAGTCAGGTAAAATAATCAATTCCTCTTTTTGGTTGAGATATTACACATAATACTAGAAAAAATAAAAAAGTCGATCAATTTTTGAAAAAACATCAGGCATTTTTTGATTAAAAATATATTTTCAAGCTTTTAATCCGACAAAAACATATTTTTTAAAAGATGTGTATAATTTTCATCTACTTAGACTTACGATTTCGTAAGTTT
>CAZDTF010000271.1:0-1684 GCA_964508325.1 uncultured Nitrosopumilaceae archaeon
CTGAAACATGACTTGCGGTAGTTCCAGTTGAAACTCCAAGATAAAGAACTCTTGATTTTCTAACAATTGGTAAACTTTCAAGACCGTTCATAATAGCAGCTGCAAGCTTACTTCTAAAGGGGTCCCAAGCTCTGAATTCTTCATCTTTAATTTTTACTAATTTTTCTTTGTAGACTTGATTACCAGGAACCAGATTGATTGTGGCAAGTCTTTTTTCACCGTCTATTTTAACCCAAAAAATATTATCTTCTTCGTTTTCCAAACTTCTTTCTTTTTCCTTTCTCCCAATCATCTCTTATTTTCTCTCGTTGCTTGCCATGTTCGCCACCAAATCTTCTTTGCCCTTGACTTCTATCTCCACCAAATCTTCTTTGCCCTTGACTTCTATCTCCACCAAATCTTCTTTGTCCTCTCTGATAACCTACATCGTACGATTTGACTCTAAGAGTATCTTTTTCACTAGGTTCTTTGTATTTTTCACCTATCTCTTTGATTCTTACATTAAGCTTTTCAAATAACATCTGATTCTTTCCTGCACCAAAAACGTCTACACGAGAAGCAATGGCTGCCTTGGCTGCTATGGCTCTTGCAATCTTTCCTCGTTGCCATCGTGGTGCTGCATGAACCAAAGTATGCTGGAAAAGTAATCCGTGTTTTGGAGGTTGTGCTCCAGTCTTAAGTGAACGGAAAAGGGCTTTTTCAGCTCCAAGTATCTGTATGGTACTAGCAGGCATGGACGAGAGTCTTTTGAGACTTCCAGCTCTTGCCAGAATTCTTGCTCCAACAGCTGTCCCAAGGATACCAGCAAGGTTTGGAGCTATAGTTTCCATTTGAGTTTCTACATGTTTTTCTAAAGTATTGCGCAATTCAAAAAGTTCCAAAATCTGTTTTGCAATCATTTGAACAATTGCCAAGTTCTCATCTGAGATCTGGCCTCCCTTGCTCTTTTTTTGCAAAAGAGAAAGCATCTCAACTTTTGTTTCAGGAAATCCTGCATCAGTGTACACACTTTCTGTAATATCATAACGTTTTCCAGCTAGAACAATTTTAGAGTAGCCTATTATACTATCAATAAGATTGTCAAGCTCTGGAAAATGTAATCCATACCACTCTCGTAGCCTCGAACTTAGTGCATTTATTATCTTGTCAGTTTCATCCAACATGTTTATTCCTTGAATTATGTGCAAATCAGGACTCTCTGAAGTTTCAGTTACTCTGGATGAAGAAAGTTGAACAGCAAAGTCACGCAGTTTAGTTCTGCCCTCAGCTTCATCTTTTGCAAAACCAGAATCAACAAGAACATGCAGCTTTGATGATTGTATGTTTTCTATCTTGGACGCATCCATCAATTCTATGTCAATTGAATTGTTTTTCAAAAATTTTAGTAATGAAGGATCATTAACAGAAATTCCAGGACCTAATTTTGAAAGAAAATCTACCAATTGTGTAAGATCTGACTCTACTTTTTTTATCTCAATATATTCCCGTGCAGCGTCTGAAAATGGAATTGATTTTACACGCGTATTTTCATCAAATACGGCAATTCCTAATTCTGTTAAAATAACAAAATGCATATTCACAGTTTTCCAACGCCTTACTAAAAAAGGTAACATTCTAGGAGTGGACATGCATTAACTGTTATAAGAGAACAATTTTTTATAATCAGAAGTGAAACCTGACATCT
>CAZDTF010000272.1:0-1679 GCA_964508325.1 uncultured Nitrosopumilaceae archaeon
CAGGTGACCCATTCAAATTGGGATATGGTCCAGGCGATATGCCAAACCCATCTGATGCGGTTCCTCCATTAGGAAAGAACAGCATTCCACAAAAGGAAGTTGTTCATTGTCTATGTACTGACGATCAAGCAGCAACAATAGCGAAACAAATCGGTGGTTAAAACCCCAAAATCTTCTTTTTTGTTTTTAATTCACACAATGATTATATTCTGTACTTGATGGTTTCCTTGCATGTCGCTGAATCAATCTGTACTAATCTGTGATCAAGTTGCACCAATTCTAAATGATATTTTACAAAAAAATGGCCTCAAGATTACATACGAACCTGAAATTACCCCAGATCAAATTAAAGAAAAGGTTAGTAACTTCGATATTGTTGTTGTCCGAAGTAGAACAAAGATCACAAAAGAAATGATTGAAAGAGCAACCAAATGTAAAATAATTGCACGAGTCGGTGTGGGACTTGATAACATTGATGTTGATGCTGCAAAGGTGAAGGGAATTCGAGTCATAAATGCAGTGGAGGGAGCAATGAACGCAGTAGCAGAACTTGTTTTAGGATTAATGCTTTCACTAGCTAGAGAAATCCCAAGAGCTGATAGGGAAATCAGAAATGGAAAGTGGTTAAAAAAAGAACTAATGGGAACAGAACTCTCAGGAAAATATCTCGGAATTGTTGGTCTTGGCAATATAGGGAAAAAACTTGCCAAACATGCAAGAGCACTTAACATGAATATTATCGGCTATGATGTAATTCCAATAGCTGAAGATTTTTCACGTGAAGTGGCTCTGATAAAAACAGATCTTGATACTCTACTTTCAAGTGCAGATTACATTTCTTTTCACGTCCCATTCACCGAAAGCACTTATCATCTTGTGAACTCTCAACAACTTGCAAAGATGAAAAAGAACGCCTATCTTATCAATACTTCCAGAGGAGAAATTATAGACGAAAATGCACTCTATGATACTCTAAAAGAAGGAAAAATTGCAGGTGCTGCCTTGGATGTTTTTGAAACTGAACCTGCTATTGGAAACAAACTTGCGACCTTGTCAAATGTAATCTGTACTCCTCACATAGGAGCTCAGACAAAGGAAGCTCAGGCTTTAGCTGCAAATGTTATAGCAGAAAAGATAATAATGATTCTTCGTGGCGTTATATAGAATTGGTAGACGTAAAATTATTTCTGTCTGTATTTTTTCTATTAAGCGTATCTTTTGTTTTAGCGTTTGGTGATACTGGAAGTATAACTGTTGTATCTGGCAAATCATTCCAAATCAATTATGATACAAAATTTGTCCAAGTTCTTGATGCTCAGCCAAATATCCCAGATCAAGGACTGATATTTTCGATTCAAGCTTCTAACCCTATATCTACTTTAGAACTGACACTTCCTAGGGAGCTAATTGATGCTACAAAAAAAGATGGTAGCGATGATAGTTTCATTGTACTAGTTGATGGAACATTTACTTCATATGTGGAAAAAAATTCAAGTCAAACAAGTAGAACAATCCTGATTCAACTTGCACCCGAAAACAAAGAACTAGAGATTATTGGAACTCATCTTACAAGCTCAGAGAATGGCGGTACTGGTACAGCACAAACCACAATCCCAACAAGCCCTACACCGCAACCGACAAATCAATCCTTACAACAAAACCAGACTTCTAATTCAATA
>CAZDTF010000273.1:0-981 GCA_964508325.1 uncultured Nitrosopumilaceae archaeon
TTTAAAGTGAGACATGGTGTATTTACATGATTTTTTCAAATATTCAACATGTATTTTTAAAATAATAACTTTGACTTTTGTTAGCTTTTATATTGATATCAAACACACAGAAAAATGTGTTAGAAAAACTAATCAAAGATTCAAAAGCTCTTGAGAAAGCAATGTCAGGAGAAGAACTTTCATACGATGACGGACTGGAATTAATGTCATATGATAATTTGTACATGATTGGTGCCGCAGCTGATATAATTCGTCAACAACGTGTTGGGGACACTGTTACTTTTGCAGCATCTTACTATCTTAATTATACAAACGTATGTGCGGCAAGCTGCCAGATGTGTGCTTTTTACCGAAAAGGAAACGAAAGTGATGCATATACACTTTCAGCAAAGGATATCGAAGCTAGAGTTGGCATTGCAAAAGAACTCGGTGCAACCGAAGTACACATTGTTGGAGGTTTTCATCCCGAGCTTCCTCTTGAATATTATGAAGAGATGTTTAGAACTATAAAGAAGAGTCATCCAGAATTAAATATCAAAGCACTAACTGCTGCAGAAATTTTTTTTATTGCAAGATTAACGCATAATTCTGTCAAAGAAGTCCTTTTGAGACTAAAATCTGCTGGACTTGATTCAATGCCAGGTGAAGGTGCAGAGCTATTTCATCCAGATATTAGAAACCAAATAGTTCGTGGCAAGTGTTCTGGACAAGAATGGCTTGAAACCATAGAACAGGCTCACAATCTTGGAATCAAAAGTAATGCAACATTGCTCTTTGGCCATATAGAAAAACCAGAGCACGTTATAGATCATTTGATAAAATTAAGAGATGTCCAGAAAAGAACTAAAGGATTTATTACTTTGATTCCATTAAAATTTAGTTTAGATAATACAGAGCTTGAACAAAAGGGATTGAAAACTACGGAAAGCGCCTCAACATATAAACTTAAAATGATTTCACTTTCAAAACTTATTTTTTCAG
>CAZDTF010000273.1:991-1675 GCA_964508325.1 uncultured Nitrosopumilaceae archaeon
GCGTCGGCGGAGGCCGGGGCCGCCTTGGCGGGGGACTCCGCCGGATCGGATTTCCGGTCGCCAGGCGGCGCACGCGCCTGCGACGCTCCTGACAGAATGCTGTCAGGAGCCCAAGCGCATGATGGCGTCCATGCAAGGGAACAAGTCATCGCGAGTCGTCAGTGAGAATCGGGCCGCGGTCGTGTTTCGGATGCAGCACTTCGATTAAAACTATTTCACAGGATTGAACAAAAGGGATTGACAACTACGTAAAGCGCTCCAAGATATGATCTTAGAGTGATTGCACTTTGAAGACTTATGCTTGCAGGTGTGGTTGATAATATCTCTGTATACTGGGTAGCTCTTGGAAAAAAACTTGCTCAAGTAGCACTAACTTATGGAGGAAATGATTTGGTAGGTACCGCTTTTTCCGAAGAAATCTATAAAGCTGCAGGAAAGGGAACAAATTCCTCTGTCTTGGAGCTTGCAAACATGGTAAGAGAAATTGGTAGAAAACCGGCCCAGAGAGACACCTTCTTTAACATATTAAAAAATTTCTAGGTCTCTGCAGGTTTTTGTGTTATTGGTTTTCCTGTATCGCCCTTTTGTTTTCTTTTCAGACCAATACTGATTAATAATAAGAAAAATCCGAGTCCTGCAATAATTTGAAACAGTGTTGACAAGCTGGTGTATGTGGCCTCATCT
>CAZDTF010000274.1:0-1672 GCA_964508325.1 uncultured Nitrosopumilaceae archaeon
AGGTCTCCTGCTTGATACATTGCTCTGTAAGGTTGTGCAGTAAATAGATAGGGCAAACCGGATAAGATTACGGATCCTGAACTTGGTTGCATGATTGTAACTGGTTGTGAGATTACAAACTGATCTGTGTTTAGTTTAATCTGAAAAATTCCAGGTACTAGAGTACTAGAAAGTTGCATACTATACGCTACTCGTCCACCTGAATCTGCTAAAATATCTTGTTGTTTTACTACGATTCCATTAGTATCGACTAATTGTATTTGAACAACTTTTTGCGGCTTCAGGCCAACTGCAATTATGTATGCAGTATCACCTGGAAAATAAGCAGATTTGCCTAAGAGAATAACAGGTTTTTCAGATACTGATGTTTGCTGAACTTGATTAATCTTGGATTCCAGATCGGATAATTTTCCCCTGATGTCTGTTATGTCGCCTTTTAAATTACCCAGAGAAGACATGTTATTATTTATTGAATTGATTTGCGGTTGTAATGAACCAAGCTGTGCTGAATAATTTGATACTTGGATTGTATTTGGTTTTGCCTGAATTGTTTCATTTAAACTAAAAATTCCATACACTGATGCACCAGCTATAACAAAGGCCAAGATGCCTAATGCGACACCAACAGCTTTTTTCATCAATAAGTATTTTGATTTCAAAATATTTATGTGAAACTTAGCTTTGAACAGTAATCAAAAGTAGTAATTGATAAATAGAACTTTTTTTATGAATGTGTAAATAGAAATTTTTTATCATTATTATGGCGCATGTTCAGGAGGCACCCCGACTATTCCCTCTCAAGCAAAGGGCCTACCACAAGACACAATTAGAGGACTTGTGGATTATGACGAAAAGCTTTACGCCGATATCATAAGAGGTGAACATTGTCCACAAGGATCTTGTCATTTTTCAGTGCCTGAATCATGCCAATACGACAGTAATGGTAATTTATTCCTCACTTGTCAGAAGATCAAAAAAAAGTATTATTGGATTTAAACTCCACTTATGGATTTGGCATTTGTCCTTTTAAGAAAAACTCGAAGACCTAAATTCGACTCTCAAGGTAAATCAAATCATTACAAAGTAAAATTCCTAAAAGGTTACGGCTTTTCAATAAATCATAACGTTAGATTTCATAATACTTTCAACATATAATGCCTACAAATTGGTGAAACAAAAAGAAAAATGAAACTGTAGGAGGTTGACATGATGCGAGTTCCGGGGTTGGGTGGGTTCTCACTACCTGTCAATAAGCCCACAGTTTCTACATCTAATTGTATGTCTTTAAAGATAATATGGTGCAAGTATTTTTTGTAACAAACAGCTCAAATGTAGCAGAATGTGAAGAACCCAAGAACAAAAGGCAAAAACAGCCTTCTATCAAAAAGAATTAGTAGAAAATCTCACCGGCAACTCATTCCGCAAAGCTGATTTCATGATGGTTTTCTTATCCTTTAGAGTCACGTGTTTTAACTTTTCTTCTATTTATGAATAAAACAATTCCTCCTAATAACAGAACAGCTATTCCAAATTTACTCATAATGAAAAATGAATTGCTTAGAGATAGCAACTCTTGGTTTACATCATTGATAAGATACGAGTGATTTAAATTATTTGTAAATACAGAATTTATCAATGCATTTTAAAAAAAATTAAAAACAAAAAAAATAAA
>CAZDTF010000275.1:0-1656 GCA_964508325.1 uncultured Nitrosopumilaceae archaeon
GTGTATGAGTCTGGTCCTAAAGATACGCTTTGTTAAAATCATTGATATAAGATGTAAGGTTATGGTTAGTGGTCACCGTAAGGGAGTTGAGAACCTTCTTACTGCAAAAGAAAGCCAAAAATCACTTCAACTTGCTATCAATGCATGGAAGTCTAGAAATGAGGTTTCAAATAAAATAGGAAAAGGAAAGTATGCTCTAGTAGAATACGAAAAGTTAAAACGAATCACAATGCCTTTGGATTCCGACCACATTCTCTATATTACTACTGACGTCGAAGCTGATCATGCTCCCATAATATACAGAGCTCTGAGACTAAAACAGGATATGTTGCATAGTCCAGATGGATTGCCATAATTTTACAAACCAAAAATAAAAAATTTAATGACAAAAATCATAGTTTTATTTGCTGATTTCAATCTTTAAAACATGAGAAGAAAATTACTAAATAATGCAAATTGAACAAATCGATTCGTTGTATTACCAAGGCAATGCACTATACAATTCGGAAAAATTTGATGAAGCTATAAAATATTATGATAAAATTATAGAGATAAATCCAGATTCTAAGATTGCCTGGGGCTATAAAGCTCATATCATTTCGAAATTAAAATAATATGAGGATGCTTTTGCATGTTACCAGCAAGCCTTGAAATGTTAACCTGTACTAGTGGATGAATTTACGAATTATAAAAGCTTCTGCATAACCCATTGGATTTTTACCTACTTTGCCCCACACATATCTAACATTTGCCAACGAGCGCATAACATTTGGTTGAATGTAGAATTTGTTTGATTGAGTCTGGTGAGCCTTGAGACTTTTAACTTTCAAATCCATATAATCTGTGATATCTACGAATGCGTTAGGAATAAATTCAGGTGTGGTTGAAGATATAATCTCGCAAGATAATACTTGGCTAATTTCTTTTGTGGCACGCATCACGGACTCTGCCACTGTTACATGAACTTGATGATAATCAAATAAGGTATGAGTATAGACTCTATCTGGTTTTAGTTCTGTCAAGATATCCTTTATCACCTTAACAAACTCTAGATTCGGTTTGTTTAATTTTTGTACTGGATAGTTCAATATCTGGAGATCATCAATACCTAGGATACGTGCTGCTTGTCGTGCCTCCTTCTCGCGCTTTTTTGGAGGCCCCACTACACCCCCTAATGTGGTAAGAATTAGGTGAACACCATCACCATTATCTACATGTTTCGCTAGAGTTCCACCAATTCCCATTTCGGCGTCATCAGGATGCGCAGTTATACAAGCTATTTTCAATATAATCACCTAAGTATAGAATACCCCTAAAGCACTATGTGTTGAGGAAAATTTTTTGTTCATACTATTTTTCAGAAACCATTGTCATTTAGTAGCAATATTCTGTTTGTCTCAAATGCTTCTGCGGGAATTCTGATTCCTGCACGAAGTCCATAACTCCTAAGTAACATTTTCATTTTTTTCTTGGAGGTTTTATTCTTGCTAAAATCTTTGCTGTACTTATCTAAGCATGAGCCTTTTACTTCAAGTTCACCATTCATAATAGAATAGATACTAGGATGAAAATTTGTATTTTTTTTTGAATCATACATAATTATGTTTCCAATTCCTTTACAAGTTAATTGGGATGATTTTTCGAATTTTTTTTTTT
>CAZDTF010000276.1:0-1638 GCA_964508325.1 uncultured Nitrosopumilaceae archaeon
ACGAGGTGTTATAATACCGTAAAGCAGCTGGTATGTAGATACCAATAGTACCCACACATCTGCCAACTTCCAAGCTCAGTTCATCTCATCAGGCACCTCAGCGTTTGGAATGATGCGCTCAAATGCAGTATATGGCAATGTCAACACTTGTCCTGCCTATGCTCAGCCAGCTGGTATCCCTAATGAAATCACAATCAACGAAGCAGGTACTCCTGATCAAACAAGCCAGCCATATTCGACTACGAATCTATGTCTGAAACAATCTTCAGGTCCTATTTCATTAACACCTGGTGGTCAAATGATCGTCTACTTCAACGTGCCTAACAGCGTAATTGGTCCAGTAGATTCTGGTTCTCAAGTAACTGTTAACATCTTAGCAGGCACCGTCGGTGGACCAACATCAATAACGGTAGCTAATTCCTAGAGGGCGCTTAAAATGCCCGAAACCTTCTTTTTTCATTTTCGCAGGGGATAATATATGAAAGAAAGAAAAACAAAAACAGAGGAACTGACAAGTTTCTTATCAAATGAGCTGGTTGATGAAAATCAGAACCAAATTCCAAGTGGTTATGAAGTAATTGACAGATACGAACTAAATCCACCTTTTAGTTATGCTCTTATTATTTACAACAAAGAAAAATCAGACTATCTGTATTTTGTCGATGAGTTAAAGCTTAATTCTGAGGAAGAAAAGATTTTTCAAAGCTTATATCATCTTATAGAGGAAAGTTTAGAGTCACCAGACGAGTCAAAAGGCGCTCCTAATTTTGAGGATCAGCTAAACATCGTGATGAAAGAAAATGCAAAAATGTTTCTTAATAGTTCTAGTGCAAGTCTGGAAAAGGTAAAGTATTATTTAAGAAGGGACGTTAGCGGGTTTAGCATTATTGAGCCAATAATGCATGATGTAAACATAGAAGATGTTAGTTGTAGTGGTAGCAACAACCCAATCTATATTTGGCACAGAAAGTACGATAGCATACCAACAAATATTCAATTCACTTCTGAAGAAAAATTAAATTCATTTATTTCAAGAATAGTTTTTAGAGCTGGTAAGCATGTTAGCGCTGCTTTTCCAATTACTGATTTAGCATTACAGGGAAATCATAGAATTTCGGTGTTATATCAAAAAGAAGTTACTCCTAAAGGAACAAGCTTTACAATAAGAAAGTTCAGAGATGATCCATATACTGTAATAGATCTTATCAAATATGGAACAATAAATCTGTCAATAGCAGCTTATCTTTGGATGTTGATACAAGAAAAGATGTCATTTATAATAATAGGACCAACCGGAAGTGGCAAAACAACAATTCTTAATGCTATACTAGGTCTTGTTGATCCAGAATACAAAATTTTTTCAGTTGAAGATGTATCTGAAATAAACATCAATCATGAAAATTGGTTTACATTAGTATCAAGATCAGGTTTTGGCTTGGGCGGAGAAGGTGAAATTGGATTATATGATTTGATAAAAGCAGGTGTAAGACACAGACCTGACTATATTGTAGTTGGAGAAATTAGAGGTTCTGAAGCATACGTTATGTTTCAAGCTATGGCTACAGGTCACGGTGGTCTTTGTACCATGCACGCAGACAGTTTGGACTCTGAAATAAAAAGATTGCAGCAAAAACCGAT
>CAZDTF010000277.1:0-1636 GCA_964508325.1 uncultured Nitrosopumilaceae archaeon
TCGGTCTACCAAATAATTTAGTGCAAATCTAACATCTTTTATTGAGAAAGGATTGAACTTTTCGGACGGTGCTGGGTTTACAAGAAGACTGTAAGATTGGCCTGTAGATTGAAATATTTTCAGGCCATCTTGTGATTGAGGATCACTTATTCTGTCAAAAGGAATTGGCGAATAATAAATATCCAAATTTCCATTTTTTACTTCTGCAAGAGCTGTATTTTCATCAGAGTATTGTATGAATTGTACCTTATCTACGTAAGTTCCTTTGTCAGCAAAAGCAATACCGGTTCCAAAAATAAAAAGGACTAGAAATAGTAAAAATGGATTCATGTACTGTTTTGCTTAAAACTGTATATAACCATCGCCAAATGAGCTTTTTTGATAAAAACAATAACAAGTTCAAAATTATTGAAGGTATAACATTTGGTGGTTATTTTCTAATCAAATTTTATGAATAATATTTTATAAACGAAAAATAAACCACTTTTGTTGAACATTCAAACTCTAGTTAGAGGTATCAGAGGAATAATTCCAGGCGGGTTATCTGTCAAAGATTTTAGCATGGTAACTGAAACTAGCGAGGAAACTGCAAGAAAAATACTTGATAACTTTATGCAAAATGGCATTGGAGTTTTTGAAGACAATCTTATTCAATTTCATGAAAATGACAAGATAAGAACCAGTTTACTTGCAATAAGAATGGGTGCGCCAATTGATGAGATTTCTCAACTTTTAGACTGGAAAGACTTTGAGTCGCTTGTTTCAGAAATTTTAGAATCACGAGAATTTGATATCATAAGAAATCTTATTCTTACAAAGCCAAGAATGGAAATCGATGTTGTTGGCATAAAAAATGGAGTGGCTATTCTTATAGATTGCAAACATTGGAAGAGATTGAGTTATTCATCTCTTGAAACTGTAGTCAAAAAACAAATTGAGAGAACCAAACGGTATGTTGCCAAAGATAAAATCCGTGCTGCAATTCCAGCAATTGTTACTTTGTATCAAGAAGAAGTGAAATTCATCAACAAGGTTCCTATAATTCCCATATTCCAACTAGACTCTTTTTGCGACGAATTTTATGGTAATTTAGAAGAGATTGATGCTTTAGAGCAAAGTGAATAAAAAGAAGGCAGTTGTTCCTATAAGAAAACCCTGAGTAATTCTCATTGCTCTATCCAACGATTTTGAATAATTTTCAAGCTGTTTGGGCCCCATTACTTTAACATCAGTCTCTTGTTGTAATGTTTCAAACATTGCTGGAGATAGATCTTGTTCTGCCTTTTTTGCTAAACTTAGATACCACGAAGCAACGACTTGTGATTCTGATAGACTACCAAAATAGAAATAGCCATACTTGTTTCTTGCTTCTCTTGCCTTGTAGTGAGAGTCAGAAGTACAAATCTCAAGTAAATCATATCCTTGTTTTGAAAGATAAGTTACGATTTCTTCCCTTAGACCGTTTTTCATGTTATTAGAATCAGCCCATCCAAGGAAAAACTTCTCATCATCAATCTTTAAGCACATCATACCTATTTTGCCAGGACCAAGATCATCAGATTGAATTTTCAGATTTTCAGAGTTTGCATATCCTATTTCTAAAGGAAATCTTTCTTTTGTAATCAACGTATCAAGG
>CAZDTF010000278.1:0-1626 GCA_964508325.1 uncultured Nitrosopumilaceae archaeon
TTTCTAATGTTTCCACCTGCAACCAATCCAAGACCTCTTGGCCCTGGAATAATTTCAATTTCAACACTTCCACCCCTTCCTCTTACTTTAAACGGAACAGAGTGTAGATTATCGCACCTACATTCCCAGCTCCCACAGCCAAGTTTTACTGGACTAACAGCAAGATAAGCAGCGTTTGTAGCTTTTTCAATTGCAATTCTCATTTGTTTTGATTTACCCTGACCAATTCCAAGCCAACCATTTTCATCTCCAGCTGCAACCAGAGCTTTGAATCTAGTATATTCACCGTTGGTTGTTTGCTTTTGTACAATTCCAACGTCAATTACTTCGGTCTTAATTCCCGGTAAGAGTTTTTTAATAATTCCAGCTTCTTGTATTCTGTAACCATTTTCATAAATTTCTTTCATGGATGTTATTTTACCACTATTTACTAATTTTCCAAGAGTTGTTCTTGGCACCCATTCTTCTTCTGGTTCTCTTCTATCTCGTGGTCGTTGTTCTTGCCTACTCATTTAGTTAACCTCCACATCAATTGCAGATTTCACTTTGTCAATTTCATTTTGTACTTTGAGATGTTTTCCTGAAATTCTTTCTTCATTTGGAAATGTTTCAGAATCAGCTGGTACTTCAAGACCTGCATCAATTACACCTTTCAATGCAGCTGCCATTCGTTGTGTGTATTTTCTTGTACCACTATAAAGAACTGCAGCTTTTACTCCTTTACCAAGAGCCTTTTTTCCTGCAAGATATCCTGTCAGATAAGCTGCTGGAATGTTTTTCCTAGAACCTTTCCATCCTTTACCTAAAAGATATCTAGAGTGTGCTGATGCCAAAACCTTGTCACCTTGCATTTCTGGTTTATGAATTTGGACTAGAGTATTTTCACTTGAAATTTGAACTGTTATATAGTCTCTCCTGCCCATTAGAAGATGTTTTCTTTTTCTATAGTTAGTCTTCTCTTCTCTCAACCTACGTAATATTTGCGAATATACCATTCTACTAATACCTCTTTTACAAAAAATTTCTGTAAAGCTCTTATAAACGTTAGACTTGGAGTAATGCAATCATCAAGGCCTTTTGGGCATGTAATCTGTTTTCAGCTTCATCCCAAACAACCGATTGTCGTCCATCAATTACGGAGCTTGTTACTTCTTGTCCTCGTTTTGCTGGAAGACAATGTAAAAAGATTGCATGTGGATCAGCTTTTTTCATGAGATCTGAATTTATTTGAAACTTTGGAAGAAAATCTTTTGTTCTGTCAGTTGCTTGATGATGTATTGATACAAACGTGTCAGTAGCAACCACATCTGCATTTTTTACAGCGGTAAATGGATCATTTAGTAGTTTTATGTCAACTAACTCTTTTGATTCTTTGACAACTTTGGAATCTGGGGCATATCCTTTAGGAGTTGCAATATCAATATCAATTCCAGATTTAGCACATCCATAAATCATTGAATTACAAACGTTATTACCGTCTCCAATCCAAGCAAGCTTTAGACCTGCAAGTTTTTTCTTTTTTTCTTTTATTGTCATTAGATCTGCTAAGATTTGACAAGGGTGAAATGAGTCAGACAGTCCATTTATTACAGGAATGGTAGAGTTTTTTGCAAGAATTTCTATTTC
>CAZDTF010000279.1:0-1617 GCA_964508325.1 uncultured Nitrosopumilaceae archaeon
TCGAGTAGAATCACGCTTTTTTGGAATTTGAACTACAGCATGCAACCATTTACAACCACCTTGGGTCAATACGACATTCTTAGTTTGTGGTAGTACTTGCTTTAGTTCTTTGTTTATTTTTGCTTCAATTGGCATGCCCATTAGTAATTGATGTTCAGTAAAGCCAGCTAACACATCATGAAAAATTGGATTATTTCTATAATATATTTGATCAAGCTCAAAAACTGGTTGTGCTCTTTTGAAATCATATGTACGAAGCATTTCGACCATCCATTCCTTGTGGGTTTTGTCTTTTAGAATTCTTCCTTCGATAATTATTTCTGATTCTGATGGTACATGCATTCCCGAATAAGGAGCTAATGAGAGAGTAAGTCTTTTGTTCAATAATTCATTTGCAATATCAAGTTCATCTTTTCCCCAGTCAGCTTGATATGCTCCTGCAATAGAGACAGCTGGATGAACCCCAATCGATATTGCTACTTTAAGATCTTCTCCATGCTCTTTTGCATATACAAACGTTCTATGAAGGTGCCTTCCCTCTACCATTCTAATGGAGAAATGTCTGTCATCTATTCGCAATAATCTGTTAAATGATGAGTTTTGTGTACCCATTTCCTGATTTTTTGTATAAATGATTGAAGAAGTTATGAAAGGTCCTGGTTCTTTTTCAAAATGAGTTACTATAGGCAATGTAAAAAGATCCCTTGATTGATTTTCCATAAATTTGGCTTTTTTACTTATTTTTGGTTTTGATGCATGTTTTATGGCAGAAATTACTTTTTCGTGTATTTTACCTTCAGTAGAGCCAACCGCATAAGCAAATCTCTTTCGTGTTCCAACTAAATTTGAAACTATACGAAATTCACTATTCTTAATATTCTCAAACAATATTGCTTTTGAACCATCCATCTTGGCAGTTACTGCTGCAATCTCAAATTTTGTAGAAACTTTCTTTTTTACTAGAGCCAATTCGCCCTTTTTAGAAAGGATATCAAGATAGCTTCGCATATCAGAACTCATTGTTTTATAATCTCCATTAATTCATTCATTAGAGCTTTCATACTATCAAGATCTAGATCTTTTTCAATATTTAACGAAAAAATACAGATCCCATTTATTGTCAAAGCTACTCGCTCTGATACCATCTTAAGAAAAATTGTTTCAGATTTTGATGGTATTACAGCAGCAGTACTTATTCTACCACTAGAACTGATAGAAACAACTAGTGTACCTATCCTCTCCTTTCCTTCAGTAATAGAAATAAAATTCCCATTATCATATGGGAGTACCTGTACCAAAAAATCTCGATGATTCACTTGGACGGTTTTTTTTGTAAAGCCGACTTGTGATATCAACAGTTTACTTCAGCTTACTACGCCTATATTGCTACCGGCGCTACGGTTACTTTCTTTGTAACTTTTGCAACCTTAGCCTTTGCAACCTTTGCAGTCTTTGCCTTTGCAGTCTTTGCCTTTTTTACTGGCTTTACTGTTATTGGCTCTAGCTCAATCTCTTCTACTTCTGCAGCTTTTACAGCAACAGCTTCTAGTTGATCAGCCTCGACTCTAGCTCGTAATTTTGCTTTGTACTTGAGGTTTCGTGGTTTAGTTCTTAGTC
>CAZDTF010000280.1:0-1600 GCA_964508325.1 uncultured Nitrosopumilaceae archaeon
ACAGGCCGAAGTCGAGGTCTCTAGGGACTATCTGCAACACCTGTTTTGCCAAAGAACTCCTGTTTTTTATGAAATCGAGATGCTACTAAAAAAACATCAGATAGAATACAAGATCTGGAATGAAAGAATAAAGAAATACGTTCATGCTGTATTTGACAACTACAAAATTCAGCTAAAGACTCCTAATTTTCCAGTCTTTGCGTGGAAGCCAATGGTGTTTGTAATTGGAACTATAGGCTCTCTTTATTTGATAAAATATCTACTTACAGTCTAGAACCTTTAATTAGATTTTTTCACTATAAGTAACGATGAGCTCCCGCCCTGTGGCATCATTGAAATATTATGGGATGTCTCCATGGGAATTAGAAGTTCTTTATGGATTGCTCAATAGCATGTTTAAGGTAGAAGAACATCCCGATCCTCAAAAATATGAAGGCTATACCACTATGCTTGACATTGTTTTCCCACTAGAATTCAACGATGCGTTTTTCAAGTGGTTTGGAAATGCAAGGTGGAACAAGGTAAAAGGACTCCTGAAGGAACTAAAAAGACGTAGGGGAAGCGGAAGGACGCTGCAAATTTTCATTCGCTTTTCTGGAAATCCAAACATAAATTTTATTGTCGATCTTTTAGAAAATAATTGGTTCAATACAGCAATAGACAAGATAGATTTTGTTTTGGAACTTCTTCCGTTACAGCTTGATCCAAAAAAAATCCCACAGGACATCAGTGACGTAATTTATGAATTTGATGAGATAGCTGGAAAATGGGGTTTACGTACTGCAGATTCCAATGATCAAACATATGTGTTTTCGAAAAACGAATGGAAACTTACTTGATTTCCTTCTCGAGTGGTTCTAAAAGAGATTGCAGTTCTCGATATTTTTTTTCCAAAAAATCAAGAGACTCTTCTAATTTTTTTGATTTGCCGTACTTGTAACGAATTAGTTCTCTATGGCGCCAAAAGTTTTTTCCTTCCCCCACTGACATTGTACTGAAATAATCTGGTCCCTTTAGCTTGTCAGGAATTTTTATGCTATACGGGAAAAGAAATTCTGCCATAAACCACTCATCACCATCAGGATAGTCTCCACCTGTATCAATGTCAAAAAAAAGATGCAATAGGTTTGATTGCATAAGGCCTTCGTCATGAATAGTTGGATGTTTGATGTTAGATTTTTTAAAATCAAGATTCAAAAGACTGGGCTCAAAATAACCTTTGATTATTGATTTACGAAATATCTTGTTTACTTCTGATATATTCAACGACAGAAACCATCAAACTCAACATGCTAATAACTTATTTCGTCCCCATTGCCTGTAGCCATGTAGCAAAATTTGTGCTTCTGCCTGTTAATAGAGATGTATGGAATATTACATCTAATAAAATATGAAAATCAAGAACTTGTTATTGGTTTCTAATATTTTTGCTCAAGGTCTTTGATCTTTTTAAATGGATAAAATAATTTTTAAACTTGAAGTGAATCCAGTATCTTTGATATATCAGTAATTGGTTTTCCGTTAGATGTTATCACTTGTGTAGCAGGAGGATTCTCAAGATAGTTTGGAATCCTGTCTGCAATTCTTTGGTCATATGGAG
>CAZDTF010000281.1:0-1598 GCA_964508325.1 uncultured Nitrosopumilaceae archaeon
AATTTGGAAAACTAGTTAAATAATTCCAAAAATTATTTACATAACAATGAATAACGTTATCTCAACAATTTCCGCTTATGCGTTAATTGGGATTTTTCTTTTTTCACTTTCAGTGTTTTTACCAGCTAATGCAAGTATGGATAGCAGTAAAATTACCATCAATTCCATGCAGGGTGATCATATGACAAAAGTTTACAACACTACTGCAATGAGCGATATGACTCTTAAAAAACAACTTATGCATAGCGTATCAGTTCACGATATAAAATGCAGGACTGGATTTTCTCTTGTTTTAAAATTATCTGACAAGTCTCCTGCTTGTGTGAAATCTTTTAGCGTAGACAAACTTGTTGCCAGAGGATGGGCTGTAAGCAAGAATATCATGATAAAAATGATGAATGATACCATGGCAAATGAAACCATGAATGAAGATAAGGGACTGGTAAGGAATAACATGGAAAACAAATCCCTGACCAAAACAATGCAAGCTGCCAACAACATGAAAACATCTAATGATTCTCACCAAATGTCTCAGTCAAGTGTCAACGAAAGCAAATATCCAAATGCACCAGCACTTGTTGGAATCTCTGATTACATCAATACAACGCCAGCAAAGCTTGCACAGGAAATGAAAGGCAAAGTAGTAGTGTATGATTTTTGGACCTTTAACTGCATAAACTGTATCCACACTTTGCCCCATGTAGTAGATTTGAACAACAAATATCAATACAAGGGAGTACTAGTAATTGGAATCCATTCCCCTGAAACCTTTGTTGAAAAAGATCCAAACAATGTAAGAGAATCTGTTCAAAAATACAACATCAAATATCCTGTTGTTATAGACAGCGAGTTTCAAACATGGAATGCCTTTGGCAACCATTACTGGCCACACATCTACATTTCAGACGCACAAGGCAAGATAAGATATGACCACATTGGAGAGGGAGCATATGATGAAATAGATAATACGGTTTCAAGATTGCTCTTAGAACAGGAAAATCAGAAACCAAAAGAATTGGTCATGGGTTAGATTTGTATACAATTTGGAAATATCATTAAAAGCAAATTCTGTAATTTGAACGATATGAATAAAATTGAAAATGATATGCAATCATCTAGGAAAGAGAACAAGCAAAATAGTATATTATGGTGGATGAAAAAAGGAAAAAACGCCATTTATGTCCAGTTTGTGAATAACCTACACATCACATGAAATTTTGATATAACTTTATACTTGACCGCAAGATGATTCTTGTCATGTTAAAATTCAAATGCAAAGATGTTGGATTTGACTGTGGTTTTGTGGCAAAAGGTAAGACAGAAGACGAGATCTTAACACAGTGTGCTGCACATGCAACAAAAGATCACGGTATGAAACCAGAGGACATTACTCCAGAATTAAAAGATAAAATCAAATCCAATATTCACAAATCTTTGTTTTAGGTATAAAGCCTCAAGTCTTACAGGCTCAAACCTTGGATTCAAACCTGTGAGATATTGTACAGAAAACAATTGATAACCTATTTTTTTATTTCATCCTATTAGAAAAACTAAAGTTTACTTGCATTGACCTTTCATGAATTCAGCACCAGCTTTTT
>CAZDTF010000282.1:0-1594 GCA_964508325.1 uncultured Nitrosopumilaceae archaeon
GCTTTTTATAAACTCTCATGACATTGCGAACATTGCCTCGATAGCTCAGCCTGGTAGAGCGAACGCCTCGTAAGCGTTAGGTCGTGGGATCGAATCCCACTCGAGGCTTGATTAAGATTTAAAATATCTTTTATTTTTCTATTACAACAAATGCTCCACTTGGCAAGTTTTACTATTAAACAAGAAAATCTATAATCTAATACCGTCTTTTTCAGATTCCTCTAGGTTTTCTATGTCTACTTCGAGTTCCTTACCCAAACCCTTCCACCAAGCTGAAATCTCTGTCACGTTTTTCCTCTTCACTTACACCAAGATCGACCTTTATAGATCTGTCGATTCTTTTTCATTTGATTAATTTAAATAAGAAATTCATTTGTATGCACAAAAAGAATAATCAATCAAAAGATTTATTCAAAAATTATCAAACATTTTTTTCCTTAGATTTTTTCTTTTTTGCTCTGTACATGATAATTCCTAAAGTACCAACAGCACAAGGCCAAAAAAGAGACCAAATTGGACCGCTTGCACCTCCACCAAACATAGCATAAATCATTCCACCAATCAATGCAAAACCGATGGCTTCAAGTGTTTTACTCATAAATTTCTAAAATCTGGGTATTATATTAATTAAAAATAGACTCGTTTAAAATATTCCCTGAAATGTCTATTAGATTTATAAATCTAAACCAAAGGAATCTGCAAGGCTTTGAAAGTTCTTGTATGACTCTAAATACTGTTTGCCCCTTGGAGTTATGATAAAGGCATTTTTACCATCATATTCAATTTTGTTAATTAGGCCTGCGCCAGTAAGATTATCTATAAATTTGCTTAGCCTAGAATGTGAAAGATTAGCTTTTGTCAAAAGTGATGTTATGTTTATACCGTTTACACCACTCTCTTCAGTAACTGTAAGCAAATCTCTTACTATCTGCATACTAGTTCTATAGGTAACCATGTTTAGAGAATATAATATCTGGTGATATAAGGGTATTACGCCTGATCTTCAACTCTTATACGTATATACATTGACTCTATCTACAATCTAAAGAATACAAATGCAAGAGTTTTATCTATTTTTAATACATAAAAAATATGAATTTTGAATGTGTCAGAGACTGCTCAAAATGTTGTATTGAACGAGAATATTATCCAACGATAAAGTTTGGCAAAATCGGTGTTCTAATTTTACCAGAAGAAAAGGAAAAAATAGAATTATATGCAAAAAATCACAATCTTAAAATCACAATTCTTCCTCGTATTGGCATTTCAAATGAAAAATCTGATGGACCAACAAAAATAATTGCATATCAGCTTATGGGAAAAGAATCAAATGGAAATACTTGTCCTTTTTTGGATACGGAAAATATCGAGAGGTCTCCACATGGTGGCTATAAATGTAAGATATATCAAGAAAGGCCTCTTGCATGCAAGGCATATCCTGTGATTGAATCATCTTCCATAGTCTTGGATTCAAAATGCAAATTTTGTGAAAGTTGTGGTTCTACTGCTACTAATATAAATCAAGAAGTGGAATCACTTGTTAAAATTAAAAATAAAATGATAACTTATGCTCCTTTTGTATGGAGATATGCTA
>CAZDTF010000283.1:0-1576 GCA_964508325.1 uncultured Nitrosopumilaceae archaeon
ACCAAACCAACCTAGATTTCTAAACAAATCAGTTTTGTATCCAATCATGGAATCGATAGTATTTATGGTCCTATAGATAAATGCGCCTGGCAATCCAAAAATTACATAGTAGAAAAGCGGCCCAATAATTCCATCTACGATGTTTTCACTTATGCTTTCTAAAGTTCCAGAAATAATGTGCTGCCTATCTAGATTCTTTGTATCTCGCTTCACTATCATAGAAAGTTTTGCTCTTGCATCATCCAGATTAGATTGTGAAAGTGCTTGCATGATTAATTTCGCATGTTTTTCCATTCCTCTAATGGCAATTGTAGTTTTAAGTAAATAACCGGTAACCGCGATAGAAAAAATTAAAGTAAAAACTCTAGCCACAAAATTAAAATCAAATTGATTCAAATAATGTAGTGCAACATTTAGAAAATAAAGTATTGATGCAATTAGAGTTGTGACTGAAATTGTAAGAATTAAACCACTAATCTTCTCAGTATTTGCATTATGATTCTTAGCAAATGGTACAAGTTTTCCGATCAGTGCTCCTATCCAAGCGGTAGGATGAAATTTATTTTTTGGATCGCCAAACGCAAAGTCTAGTGATATTGCAAATAGTACAGATAAAACAGGTATTAGGATCATTTAATCAAATCTCCTATTGCTTTCACGTTCAAACTAGATTTTACAACGCGACTTAAATTCTCTATTTCTTTATCTAAATATTGAACAAATTTTTTGTTCCAGATTATCTGTTTTGCATTTCCAGAAAGAGAATCTTCGTCAGGAATATCAAATTTCATTATAGGAATTGTTCCCAGGATTGGTTTGCCAGTCTTTTGTTTTAATTTTTGGAAGCTAGGACGAAGTATGTCTATATCACCTCTAAATTTGTTAATAACAAAACCTTTGATGAGTTTTTGGTATTTCTTTTCTAATAATTCTAGCGTGCCTATAATGCTAGCAAAACTACCGCCTTTATCAATATCAGAGATAAGAATTACTGGAGCTTTGGAATATTCAGCCATTTTCATATTTGCTATATCGTATTTTACCAAATTGAATTCTGCCGGTGAGCCTGCTCCTTCAATTATTATTAGATCATGGTTTTTTTGTAACCAATCAAGTGATTCTGTAGCAGACTTTAATCCCTTTTGAAGCACGAATTTTTTGTAATATTCCTTTGCATGCATTTTTTTGTAAAACTTACCTTTTACAAGAACTTCACTATTGTAATTTCCAAGCGGCTTGAGAAGAATCGGATTCATGTTTGGATTTATTTCTGCTCTTGCTGCAATCGCTTGGATCGCCTGTGCTCTAGAAATTTCAAAATCGTCTCCTTTGTAAGAGTAAGAAGACATATTTTGTGATTTGAAGGGTGCCACTTTGTATCCTGAATTTGAAAATATTCTACACAGTGCAGTTACTAATGTAGTCTTTCCAGCACCAGAAGAAGTTCCCTGTATCATTAAAACTTTGGTCATTTCAAATTTCTTCTAGAGCCCTGACTAGTATTACATTTTCTTTATGAGTACGAACAGCTACTCGTATGAATTTGTTATCAAGACCACGAAAATTACTGCAATCT
>CAZDTF010000284.1:0-1568 GCA_964508325.1 uncultured Nitrosopumilaceae archaeon
TAGGTATTGTCCAACCATATTGCGATAGTCTAGTAAGATGTTCTGGCTTTACACATGCTGGAGTACCATCTTCTGCCTTGATAATTAATATCAATTCGTCTGGGCATTTAACATTCTCTGATTTTATGCCTGACCTGAACTGTTGTAGAGGGGGAGGTATGGAATTGTTCTTTTGTGTAGAATTGTTTGGCGTAATAGAAATCTTTAAAGGTCCACTATATAGTGCATGATAAGACGTTACATTTAGAATCTTTGTAAGCGATGGATCCTCTAATACTTCAACAACTCTTACTGCTTTTCCTGGTTGTACCGGTCCTGAGTACAGCTCAAACGCAAATCCATGTGCAGTGAGTCCCATTCCTCCAGCAGACAGTGTACCTAATCCTTCAAAATCGCTAGTGTAAGTATAGTTGTATCCCTCTACCATTGATTGAAACTCAGGCGAGCTTGTGGCAAGTTTTATTGCCATGTCAAGTGCCGTAGAGTTTTGGTTTAGTGGAGATGAAATGTTTTCAGTAGATGTCTTGATGCCTGTATCATTATCTAATATTGTAAATAAAATTGATTTTGAAATATTACCACTGAAGCCTGGTTGAGCAGGATTAGTCTGATTGATCACATGATATGAAAATGTCACAGTGGCATTTGCAGTTCCAGGTTTTGTAGCTATGTAGTTTTCGGTATAATCAGGGCTAGTTGTAGTTATATTTTTTCCAGGTTGTAAAATAAGTGACCAGCCAACCCCTGCACAGTTAATGTCTTTTCCCTTGATTTTGGCATGATTATCAAATACTATTGTAAGAAACGATGCTTGTGCATCTATACCGGAGCACTTACCTCCGTCTACCACTATGGGGAAAGTAGCATTGTTGACTAATGTTGCAGTGATGGTAAATGCATCACCAACTTTTACTGTAAACGGTTGTACTTGGATATTTTGTATGTATACAGAATTTATATCGTCACCTTTAGCTGACTCTATACCAAAACCTAGGAAAATGATTAAAATACCAACAATTATTCCAAGGTGTAGAGTTTTCATTTTGGTTCTGGTAAGATGATGGCTCTTTTTAAAGGCGTTAATTTCTGTCATTTTGGTATTTTCTAGTCTTTAGGAAAACTATGGCTAAGGCGATCACAGCACAACCTAATGCAATGGTTATTGCAATTAGGATCATTATTATCTGAGAGTCTTGTGTATGTTGCTCTTCATTTTGTTTTAGTTGCTGAGATTGTAATTCTAAACGTTTTTCATTCAATGCTTCTTGAAGTACTGTCGAATTAGTAAATCCAGGATTACAGCCATAACAAGCATTAGCATAGACAAGGTCAGTTTGAATGATCGAAACTAGGAGAAAGGAGACCATGGTCATTATTTGTATAAATTTCATTTTAGTATTTTGTACTAGATGTGTATGATTTAAAAAAGTGGTGTAGATTTTATCTGTAACACCTTCTTGTAGTTCTATACCATTGAAGGGTATTTTGATTTTAGTTCAATATCAGCTGTTTAAAGCATGATTTTTATAACGAAAATTAAAGAATGTAATCGCTTTGGAAGAAAATGA
>CAZDTF010000285.1:0-1567 GCA_964508325.1 uncultured Nitrosopumilaceae archaeon
AAATTACGTCAAGCTTGGTTATAGCAATTTGAGTTGCGCTGTTAAGCATGATTGCCCTTTTTGCAAGTTCAAAATCAAATTCAGAAGCTCTTCTTTGTCTGCCAGTTACTGTTCCAATTTCTTGCCATCCTTTTTTAGTTATTTGTTCTGGAGAAAGTTCGTTCTTTAAAGGGCCTGTACCAACTCTAGTTACATAAGCCTTGAAAACCACCATTACATCGGTTACGTTCTTTGGTCCAAGTCCGATATCAGAACATATTCCTGACGCAGTAACATCCTTTGATGTAACATACGGATATGTTCCATGCCATAGTGAGAGAAATGTACCTTGTGTTCCTTCAACGAGAATATTCTTGTTTTGTTGAAAAGCCGAGTTAAGGGCATTCGGTACATCTTCAAGATAAAGCGCCAGAGAATCGATATCTTTGGGAAGCTTTAGTGTTCTCATTGCCCTATCTGCATTAGCAGGTCCTGTACCTGAGCCAGTACTGCCAATTGATTCTTTTAACCTACCTTGAGAGTCAGCTGCTTTATGGGATTCTTCAATAATCCCACATTGAAAATCTACAAATGATCTATCAGATACCTTAAACTCTTCTATTTCTTTTAAAAGAATTTCTGGACTTACTACGACTCCAGGTCCAATAAGAAGTCTAGTATTTTTATTCAAAAATGCACTTGGCAACATTCTAACTTTGTATTTTTTATTATCACACTCAATTGTGTGACCAGCATTTGGACCTGCACCTCCTCTTACAGCAATCACAGGATTATCTTTCATTGCAAGATAGGAAATTATCTTACCTTTCCCTTCATCTCCATAAAATCCACCTACAATTACTGTTGAAGTCATACAGGGAAAACACAGCTGGACATATTTAAGCCAAATTATACCAATACAATTTTAATAAAGAGTGCCAGTGCAGTTTTGTTGTCAGAACCAAACTATGCCGGAAACATCATAGTGTCATTAGCAAATCTACCAGAATTTCTCCGAAAACCTATTTTGAAAAAAAGATTGATGGAGTTTTTTTCAATGTCGCCATCAGATAAAATGGAGATAATAAATAATGCCCTTCAAGCAGGACCTATAATTCCATTTGATAAATTTTCAAAATTGTTTAAAACATGGCTTGAAATTTTGAGTATTTTATCAGAGGAACAAAGAACCAGTATGTTTACGACGTACATTAACGAAATTACAGAAAATCCACAAAAAATCATTTTATTCAATCTTGATGGCATTTTGGAAGTTTATCTGTCCTTGAACCCAGTTGAGAAAGATACAATTTCTGCATCAATTAAAAAAATAATTGGCTCTTTGGAGGATAATAAAAAAAAGAAGTTATTTCTCACAATACCAGATAGAGCTAGAATCGAACTTGGGATTTAGGTTGGTTTTTCGGGATTTCGTTGACTTTCATCTGCAAAGTTTACAACATCCCCTTCCGGTGTTAAAACACCAACAAAGACCTTTTCATATTTTTTGAGAACTTTCCTGTGATCTGGCATTGACATGTCAAGCTTCATTTCATTCATAACCATAACTCTGTATTGTTTCCATTCT
>CAZDTF010000286.1:0-1564 GCA_964508325.1 uncultured Nitrosopumilaceae archaeon
CTGGTAATGTTATTATTATCTCTATTCAATATCAGTTGTACTATTGTCCTTGATTATTTTTTTACGTCATGCGCAAGCTAAAAACAATGTAGACAGGGTACTTGCGGGTCGTTCTTCAGGTATTCCACTAACAGAATTTGGTGTGCAACAAGCAGAAAAAATAGCTAACTTTCTTGTACCTCTCAAAATTTCTGCAATTTACTCTAGTCCTATTGAAAGGGCTGCCCATACATCAGAAATAGTATCTGAAAAACTAAATCTTCATTACGAAATTGACGAAAGACTAACGGAAATTGATATGGGAATATTCTCAGGCATGTATTACGAAGAAATGTTTGCAAGACATGGTAATATTTTTTTAAAATTCTATCAAGAAAATCCACTAATACAAAAAAATGGAGTTGAAACTTTTTCTAGTGTAAAAAGAAGAATTCTTGACATGGCAAATTATTGTTCACAAAAACATGATGGTGAAAACATTTTACTTGTAACTCATATGGATCCAATTAAAGCAATGATCTCCACAGTATTACAGCTAAAACCAGAATCTTTATACGAATTGATTATCAGAAATGCATCACTTACAATAGTTAAAAAAGAGCAATCCAACTTTTCCATGGTTGCCATGAATTCTATGAGTCCTGATCGATATCACAGTGATTAGAGAAATAAAATGTTTTAATTTTTTACAGGAAAGATCAATTTTTTATTGACTACAATTTAGATGAACAAATTGTTCATATTTAACAGAACTAATATCTATGGGCTGGGATCAACATGAATATATTGAAAACAACAACGATACTTATCTTCTTTTTGATATTGGTCACTAATTTATCTGTGATACAAGCCTTTGCATTACAGGTAACCACTGACAAGCAGGTGTATTCAGATGGTCAACCTCTTTTGGTGTATGGGAAAGCACTGCCAAATGAGCCACTAATTATACGACTTTTTGCTCCGGATGGTACCATTGCAAAATTTGATCAAATTACTGCAGATAGCAATGGTGACTTTGATCATATTCTAATTAAATGGCCTAATGCCACAACAAATTTTGCATATGGTACGTATTCTGTAGAAGCAATAGCTAGTGCAGAAAAAGGTACATCGCAAAAAATCGATGTCAAGTTTGCCCAATCACCATCTCTTATATCAATTCCAATACAAAGAATTCTTAGCACAACCGTCTTTGCACCACAAACAGCTGCAGTAAATCAACCCATTAGAGTATTTGTTCAAGTAACAAGCGATGGACTCTTGGTGGCAGGTTCTCCTTTAAAACTTCTGGGTACTTCACATGTACATTTGCCAGATGGTACGGTAGTTAGCCTAGCAGATTCCTTCCAATCTCTTCACCAGGGGATCTATTATGCTGATTATACGCCAACTGAGGAGGGAACTTATGTATTTCATATAATAGCTTTTGATCAAGGGAGTATATCTCATGGTTCTGCGGCTACAGTTGTACTCAAACAGAACATTGAAGGGATATCTAATCAGATAATCAAACTAAACTCAGTTTTGGATTCGACATCTCAAGAACTAGATAAATTAAAATCAG
>CAZDTF010000287.1:0-1557 GCA_964508325.1 uncultured Nitrosopumilaceae archaeon
TGGCTTACCACATCCTCCAGAGGCAATTACAGGTATGTTAACAGCATTTACAATCTCTTTTGTTAACTGTACATCATAGCCTTCTTTTGTTCCATCCATATCTATACTTGTAAGAAGTATTTCGCCAGCGCCTCGTCTTTCAACTTCCTTGGCCCATTCTATTGCATCAAGACCTGTTGCAGTTTTTCCACCATAAATATACACTTCAAACCAGAATTTTTCAGAGTTATTAGAAAAAATGTTCTTTCCTTTTTTAAAATCATAATTACGTTTTACATCCATTGCAACGACAACGCATTGCTTACCAAAAATTTCCATTAGTTTTGTTAAGATCTCAGGATTTTTCACAGCGCCTGTGTTTATGGCAACTTTATCAGCACCGCTTAACAAAATGTCTCTGGCATGTTGTAATGTTTTCACACCTCCACCTACAGTAAATGGGATGTCTATGACTTGGGCTACTTTTGTTACAAGTGTCTTGATTGTTTCTCTCTCTTGTTCTGAGGCAGTAATATCAAGAAAGACAAGTTCGTCAGCACCCTCGTTACTATATTTTTCTGCCAATAAAACAGGATCACCTGCATCTTTTATAGAAGAAAAGTGCATTCCTTTTACAACTCTTCCCTTGTCTACATCTAAACAAGGAATCACTCTCTTTGTTAAAGTCATGCTATGCCCCTGATTTCTTGAATTGAAATTTTTCCATCATATAGCGCTTTTCCGAGAATAACGCCGTATACTCCACAATTTTTTACGTTGATAGTGTCTTTTAAATTTGAAATTCCACCACTTGCAAGAATCTTTGTATTTTTTATGTTGCATGATTTTTGAAGAGAATCAAGATCAGGTCCTTGTAGTGTCCCATCCCTATCAACACTTGTGAGAAGAAATTCAGAAAATCCAAGCTTTACAAAGTTTTCAATTCCGTGTATCAATTCTACACCAGTGTTTTGTTTCCATCCTTCTATGACAATTTTTCCATTTAATTGATCTGTAGATATTATTATTCTATCTTTGCCATGTTTCATTAAAATTTTTGGCAAAATTTCTTTTTTTTTAAATGCAATTGTACCAATTACGGCTTTTGATGCAAATGAAAGTGCATCATTTATCAGATCCTCATTTCGTAATCCACCAGCTACTTGGATGGGAACAGAAACCTTCTGTCCTATTTTTTTAATTATTTTTAAATTTGAACCAGTTCCAAGTGTTGCATCAAGATCAACTACATGTAGTAAATCTGCACCTGCCTTTTCCCAATTTTTTGCAATTTCTACGGGATCATCACTGTAAATCGTTTTATTCTTCGGATCTCCTTTAACAAGTCGCACTACCTTACCATCCATAAGGTCAATTGCAGGAATAACTTTCATTTTTTACACTCTCGTAAAAAATTCTTTATCATTATAGAACCCACTTTGCCAGATTTTTCAGGATGAAATTGTGTACCATAAAGTGAACCACTTTCTATGACTGCTGGAACACTTATCCCGTAATCCGAATCTGCCTTGATTATTTCTGAATTTTTTGGTTTTGCTCTATACGAGTGGACAAAAT
>CAZDTF010000288.1:0-1548 GCA_964508325.1 uncultured Nitrosopumilaceae archaeon
TACGTGAGGAACAAGGAACTGCTGATAACATCAAATCAGATCTTACAAGAACTCATGTTGTAGATGCACTCTCACGTGTTATTCAACGGTTAAAACTCTATAAAAAACCGCCAGACAAAGGATTAGTAGTCTTTTGTGGAGCACTACCTGCAGACGGAGGCGGTCCAATTGGGAGCGAAGTCATCAAGATGTATGAAATAGAACCACCCAAAGAATTACAAACTTTTCTCTATAGATGTGATGATCATTTTCATGTTGAATTATTGAAGGACATGCTAAAAGATGACAATATGATTGGGTTTTTGGCAATTGATGCAAAGGATGCAGGTTGGGGACTTTTGCATGGAGACAAGCTTGAAGTATTATCAGAAACCTCTTCTGGAGTAGCAGGAAAACACAGGCAAGGTGGACAATCTGCCAGAAGATTTGAAAGGTTAAGAGAGATGGAGCTTGGAGCATACTATCATAGAGTTGCAGATACTACAAGGGAATATTTTATTGACATTTATCCGATCAAAGGATTAATAGTATCAGGACCTGGGCCAACAAAAGAGAACTTCATAAAAGAAGAATATCTAGAATATAGACTCCAAAATAACATTATAGCAACACTTGATACATCATATGCAGGTTCTGAAGGAGTCCGTGAGGCATTTGCCAGAGCACAAGAAGTTTTATCAGATTATCGAATGGTGGAAGAAAAAAAGCTTGTTGAAAAACTTTTTCATGAAATTCACTTCTCACGCGGGCTTGCTGTATATGGTCTCAAAGATATAATTGAACTTCTAAAGAAAAATGTTGTAAATATGGTACTTATCACAGATGATACAAATCTGCGAAAGCTTGATGTCACTTGTAAAAGATGCCAGAATATGCAAACTGAAATATTAGAACGGCCCAAGATAATTCAAAGGACACAGGAACTTGTAAGTGCACCATGCCCAAATTGCAAGAGCATGGATTCTGAAACTTGTGAGCGAGATATTGTAGATTATCTATCTCTACTTGCAGGTGAAACTGGTGCAAAGATAGAAGTAATATCAGGAACAACTGAACACGGTGCAATGCTATCAAGTATTGGAAAAGTAGGAGCCTTTTTGAGATATAATCCGAATCAATAGTGATTTATTTTTTGGAATAACTTTCAAATGAAAAATTATTAGGTAACTCTAAATATTTTAAAAAACAAAATAATCTATGGAACACATCTTGCCAGAAGAATTTGATTCTCAAATTGAAATAAATGGACAAAAAATGAATCCTTTTTTATGCCGATTGGTGTCCTTATTGTATAAATTTTAAACCAGTTTTTGAAGGAATAAATTCAGAAAATATTAAAATAAAAGCTGTTCTAAATAGCGGGAATGGCGAAATTGGCAGACGCACCATCTTGAGGGGGTGGCGCCCGTAAGGCATGGGGGTTCAAGTCCCCCTTCCCGCACAATCAATCAAAACCGGTTATTGAAAAATAACCGGTTTTTTTATTTATTGCTCAGGTAGCTTTCTTTTTACGCTTCGCCTTCAGAGGTACTTTAATCCCTTTTTCTT
>CAZDTF010000289.1:0-1540 GCA_964508325.1 uncultured Nitrosopumilaceae archaeon
GAGAGTTGCAACAGTCTGTTATCTGATATTCAAAACTGCCATGAGAGTAGGAGATGAAAAAGATCCTGATGAGGCAGATACTGTAGGTGCAACTACACTAAGAGTTGAGCATATCAAGCTTAAACCTGATGCAATAGAGTTTGACTTTTTGGGAAAAGACAGTGTAAGATGGCAAAAATCCCTCCCTATAACAGTTCAAGATAAGATACTACATGATAACTTGAAGAAATTTACAGAAAAGAAAAAACTAGATGACTTGATTTTTGATGGAATTACCTCAAGACATGTAAATGAATTCCTCGGACAGGTAGTAAAAGGGCTTACCGCCAAAGTTTTCAGGACATATCTTGCTACAACAGTTGTGAAAAGCTATCTCAAAAAAGTCGACGGTCTTGACTCAAAATCAGAAAACATCAAGATTTATCATGCTAAGCTAGCAAATCTTGAAGCTGCCATTACTTGCAATCACAAGAGAACAATCCCAAAGACTTTTGAGGAATCTTTAAACAAAAAGAAAGAAGCGCTAGAAAATCTAAAGAAAACTGCCTCTAAAACTGAGAAGCAGCGAGAAAAACTAAAGATACGAGAAGAAAAGATGAAATTGACAATAGAACTTACTGAGAAAACCAAAGATTACAATCTTGGAACATCATTGCGCAATTATATTGATCCTAGAGTCTTCAAGGCGTGGACTGACCAAGTAGGATTAGAATGGGAGAAACTTTACACATCTGCACTTCAAAAAAAATTCCAGTGGGTTACAAAGGTTGATACTGATTGGAAAAAAATTGTAACACAATAGGTTTGGTTCTATTTTAGACCAAATTTGTTTTCAACGTTAAAGAAAAATATAGAATTAAAAAATTGGGAAAAATTAGTTTTTCGGATTTAGATAAGACCTTACTCAGCTGCTGGTTCTGCTGCTGGTGAAGAACTAACTATTTCGGCTGAAGCAAAGCGTCCACCTACTTGGGTGATCTTTATTTTTGCATTCTGACCTGCCTTTCCGTCTTTAACAAATATCACAAAGCCTTCTACTCTTGCAATACCGTCTCCTTTTCTACTAATTTCCGTTATGGTAACGTCGTATTCTTTTCCTGTTTCGACTGGTTTTGGTCCGTCGTTGAATCGTCTGTTGCCTCCATATCCTCTATCTCGGCCGCCTCCGTATCCTCGGTTAGATCTTCCAAAACCGCCGTCGTTATAACTCATCGTTGCACCTCCTTTCTTATTTGATGGTATTATTTCGTCCAATAAAAAGGGATGTAATTTATCTAATTATCAAAATTTTACTCTCTCATTTGATAATTAACACATTTCATAGTACTTAATAGCAATGCAAAGAGTGACTCTGCATGGCAAAAGCCAAAGCAAAATCTAAATCAAAAGCAAAAGCAAAGAAAAGATAAAAAACTGTGACCTGAGAAGGTCTAATCCTTTTTCCAAAAAAAATTAAAACTACTCATTTTGAATCTGCTCGTACCCTAACAATTACATTTAATTGCATAAAAAATTAGGCGTAATCTGTGCCGGGGTAGCT
>CAZDTF010000290.1:0-1532 GCA_964508325.1 uncultured Nitrosopumilaceae archaeon
GTGATTCCAAACGAAAGAAAATTTTCAATGGAGCCTGATTCAATAAAAGGAAAATCATCTGCACCTCCAGGGCAGATGTTTAGTTAATAGTTACTCTAAAAATAAGCAAATTATCGCCTACGAAGAAGCGATAATTTGTTTTAGATCAGAACTATCTTCGTCGTCTTGCTGCTTTCTTTTTACCTGATCTTGATCTTTTTGGAGCTGATCTTCGCCTTGAAGCGGATCGCTTTGGAGCTGATCTTCGCCTTGCAGCTTTTCTAGATCGTTTTTTTGTTGCCATTAAAAAATGTACAAATTACTTGCATTTCTATGGTTAAACTAAAATAAATTACACTAAGTGATGTATATTCAATACATAATTTTTTTAATAAAATAATGTTCTGACCGACAATTTTTTTAATAAACAGATTCAGCTGATGGCCTTCTACCTTGCAACCAAGATTTTTTTCCACACTGTGTACACTTGTACTGCCTTCTTCGTTTGTATGTTGGAATTTCTGGCGTGAAAACAATTTCTTGTTTTGTTTTTATCATACAATATTTGCACCATCTATCTTCATATTCTACATCCATGACTTTGAAAAATTACTTGCAGAATAAAGTATTTGCTTATGTGTCTCTGTTCTTTACTATTGTTAGAACATCTTCATCTTGTAAGATATGACTCAAACCTGTTCTTTGACCACCAAACTTAACACTCTTGCCCCAGACAAGAGCGTATTTGAAATCTTTTCTCATGTCTCTGTGCAGCTTATTACAAATCTCTAAAACAGTTGAGCCATTTCTTGTGATAAGCGGTTCTTTATAGTCTGTTTCGCCGCCTTTGGGTCTCATGTAAATTCTTATAAAATCCAATTTTTCATAGATTGCATCCTTAAGAGCTGTTATGTTGATATCTGCATCTGCAGAAATTGGTATGATTTTTGCTTTCATGTTAGATTGGAGCTCGTTTAAAAACCCTTGATTCACAAGATCAATTTTGTTCATTACTGTAAGAGATTGAACATATGTCTTGTTGCCTGAAACTAAATCTACAAGCTGTTCTGAATCAATATCTTCTCTAATCAGTACTCTTCCATTGTTTATTCCATATACTCGTAAGATATCTTTTAGTAAACTAATTGACATCTTGGTCAAAGGCATCTGCTGATTAACTGAGAGCCCGCCATCAGATGTTTTTTCTATAACGATGTTTGGAGGTTTTTGATCTAATCTGATACCGATATTTGCAAGCTCGGTTCTAATCACTCCTTCATGATAAGGTTGAAAAACATCAAGAACAATTAAGATCAAGTCAGCGCTTTTTGCCACTGCTAATACTCTTTTTCCTAATCCTTTTCCAGTTGATGCGCCCTTAATAATTCCAGGTAAATCCAACACTTGAATTTTTGCACCTCGAAGTTCCATCATTCCTGGAATTACCGTTGTAGTAGTAAATTGAAACGCAGCCACCGCTGATTTTGCACCAGTGAGCCTGTTTAACAAAGTAGATTTTCCAACACTTGGTAATCCAATAAAAACAACAGTAG
>CAZDTF010000291.1:0-1528 GCA_964508325.1 uncultured Nitrosopumilaceae archaeon
TTTGGATAAGACCTTTGGGCCTATTAAATGATTATTAAGTAGCAATATTTGGTAATGAAGAATTAACTAAACCAAATTTTTTACAATAAGAAAATTGTAGGTATTTTTCTACATCTTCAGGAGTCTGCAAAAATTCTTTTGTTCCGGGGATTATTTCTGAATCTTCCCTTAGTATGTATGGTTTCATTTTTTTATGAGTTGCAAACATCTGCTTAAAATCAACTGCCAAATCTCGAATTATTGGGAAATTATGCATTGGTTCTATAGTGATTACATTTGAGTTTAGCTCGGAGATTTTTGTGTAACAAGCAAGTGAAGGCTTGCCGTTAATTTGCATTCCACAAGAACCGCACGAAGCCTGTCTACAAGAATATCTTACCGCAACGGAATGATCAAGGTTTTGTTTTACAAATAGAATTGCTTCCAAAACGGTAGTCCATTTTTGAACAGGCACCTTAAACTCTGCAAATGTTGGAGATGAGTCATTCTCTGGATTAAATCTTGAGATTCTAAGAGTTATAGAGTCAGATGAAATAGGTACAGAAACTTCAGGTGTCTTTGAAATCGTTTCAACAGCCATTTTATGACATACCCATTCCTACCATCAATATAGTTCTTGAACCATATGCGATAAGTACTGCCATTGCGCCAATAGATCCATAGTTAATCATTTTTTCATACATAATACCTTGTTTTAATTCCAAAAGTATCACACGTAATCCATTAAACCCATGAACTGAAAGCAAAATTAACACAACTTCAAGCATTAAAGCGTAAGGAAGTAAATGATAATTTGCAATTACATTTTGATATTGCAAAGATTCCGAAAAATTCTGTGTCATTCTAAAGAGAATGTGAATAGCTACTAGAGCTACTGCACTCAGAGCAGTTCCATAATGTATTTTCATTATTATGCTTTCACGCATTTTAATCACCAAATAAAACTGCCATGCCATACATCATTGCAAGAGCTGCAAGTGCAATTGAAACCCAGATGCAAAGTCTTTGTTTGTAATTTAGGCTACCTGTAGCAGATCTTTGTGATTTATCATATGGGTATTCAGGTTGACCTGGCTTTCCAACTCCAATTCCACCATGCCCTAACATCACCCTAATTCCATTTGCAGTATGAAAGACACACATCCCAATTACCAAAGTAAGTATCAGATGTCCTTGTGTAGTCTGTGTTAATTCCAACATCTTATCCCATGCCACTTTGCCGTTGACTATGGAGCTTGTTTCATAAATGTGCCCTATCAAATATGCAAGTAATCCCAATCCACTTAATCGCTGTAACCAATATGCAACTCGCTCTAATCCATATCGAGTTGGATTTGCCATTCCTTTCAAACCTTCTCGATTTGATATTCTTTCTGCCATCAGTATTTTCTCTCCACTGGCTTGTATTTAGTAATAGTGACAGGATGTTTTTTGATAATAGGTTCTTTTGTATCATAATATACTAGTGTATGATGTAAAAAGTTCTTGTCATCTCTATCAGGATAATCAGTTCTTGCATGTGCACCTC
>CAZDTF010000292.1:0-1519 GCA_964508325.1 uncultured Nitrosopumilaceae archaeon
AATTATCTCACTAATTTGAAGTACCACAAATGAGTGACTGGGACCTAATGATGCCAGGCATGGGTTTAACTGCCATTGGCCTTGCTGGAGTTTTTCTGTCTTATCTTGGGATCGCAAATACATTCCTTACTGGAATGCAAGCGCTTTCAGGCCTTACGATGTTTGTCGGTTTGGTATTTTTATCAGCCGGAATATTAAGCGGCGGAGTATCAACAAGTAATCGGGCAAAAGCCACAACTTTGGTAATATTTGGTATTTCTGGTTCCGTTGGTGCTTTTGCCTTGAGCCAAAATGCTACAATCACCTCATTACCAAGATTTGTTGGAGTCTTACTTATCATAATGATACCTACTGTGGTCATTGCTTTTACCGCAATGAAGATGCCACAGTATACCAAGCCAATATCTGTGATATTTTTATTGGCCATGGGAGTTGGAATTGGTTCATACACTGCATTGGGATTTGTCGGTCCTGGAGCTCAATTCTCACTACAACCCGTTACAGAACAAAACCAAACACAACCAACTGCACCTGCTCTCAATGTGCCAATGGTATCAGTAGAGATACTTATGAATGCGTCAATTAAGGGAAATCCAAATTATCAACCAGACACGGTTACAGTAGAAAAAGGCAACATAATTGAATGGAAAAATAATGACAGTACAGTACATACAGTAACAAGCGCATCTGACGCTGGTGTAACATTTGATTCAGGATTAATATCAAAAGCAGGAGGAACGTATCAACTTGATACTTCAAAATTGAACGCAACAGAATATGATTACATGTGCACTGTGCATCCCTTTATGACTGGTAAGATAATGATCACTGCCCCACAAAAACCCATTATTGCAAACGTGACAATTTCTACTGGTGCATCAACTCAAAGTGCTGGTCAGAAATATTTCGATCCCGCACAGATTTCAGTGAAGGTTGGCACCACTATAGTTTGGACCAACAAGGACACTGCGTCACACACAGTTACAGGTGGAAATCCAAGCTCGGGTCCATCAGGAACATTTGATTCAGGATTAATAAAATCAGATAATACATTTGAATATAAATTTAGTTCCTCTGGATCAACAGAGTATTTCTGTACAATACATCCTTGGATGACAGGAAAAGTTACAGTAGGATAAACTTGCAAAAAAGCTTGGTGCTTTTACAAAATCACATAGACCTTCTTAGTAATCACGCAAAAAAAAATATTCCAAATGAGTCTTGTGCAATTTTATTTGGCAAAATTGAAAACAAAACATTCGATGTAAAAGATGTGTTTTTGACAAAAAATACAGAAAATTCACCAGTCAACTTTACAATATCAAATGATGAGTTACTAGAAGCTTATGCCGAAGCAGAAAAAAGAAAACTAGAGGTCATTGGAATTTTCCATTCTCATCCAGATTCTATGGCATATCCATCTTTGACAGACAGAGAATTCATGGAGATAAATCCAGTTCCTTGGGTAATATTTTCTAACAAAAATAAAGAATTCAAGGCATATATTTTTGAATCAGAA
>CAZDTF010000293.1:0-1503 GCA_964508325.1 uncultured Nitrosopumilaceae archaeon
AAATTTTTAATGAATAACAATCCATCATAAATGGTCAACCAGTTAGCTAAAAGGTAAAAGGCCAAGTAACTGTAGAATCAGCATGGACTCTTATCACAAGAGATTTTGAATCTACGTTTGGCTAGTTTAGGCCCCAGCTAGTCTTTGTTTTTGGTTTTATTTTAACAAAGGGCGCTTCTCCTTCCTTCCATGGATTATCTCTTACCCATGAAAATTTTTTATAAAAAATTTCATACAGCTGTTTGTATTCTGATCCTTTTTCAATAAATTCCGTTATCCCCTGTACGATTACAGCTTTATGTTTTCCAGACATGTAAATGTCTACAGTAATTGCTATTTTGTTATTTTTTTTAAGATTGGAGTATTTTTTTGTATCATAATCTGTTGCCAAATAGAAAAACCTGTTTTCAAAATAATATGTAACTGGAGTAACATGAGGTATGTTGTCATGAGATGTTGCTATTCTACATGTCTCATTGCTTTGTAAAAACTCAATTTCCTTTTGAGTAAATTTTATCATGGTACTAGTCATAAAATTATAGAATAAAAATAGATGGGCCGAGAGAGATTTGAACTCTCGACCACCGCCGTGTCAGGGCGGTATCCTAACCAACTAGACGATCGGCCCGTTAAAATACGACTCTTCTTGTAGGCGTTATTAACGTTTAATTTGAGAAAAAAAGAATAATATGCATTGTTCCTGATGAGTATTTTATGAATGGGAATTTCTCCCAAGAAGAAAAAAATGGTTTTTACAAAGCTGTTTTTTCAAGGCGTGATGTGAGATCTCATTTTACATCAGAATCAATTGATGACAAGACTTTGTCTAAAATTCTAAATGCTGCACATCATGCACCCTCTGTTGGTTTTTCTCAGCCATGGAACTTTATTCTAATAAAAGATATTGAGACAAGAAGTAAAGTAAGAGAATCATTTGATAATGAACGAAAACGTTCTGCAACTCTTATCGAGGATCCAAAGAGATCAAAGTATCTTTCATTAAGGTTAGAGGGAATTTTGGCTTCGGCAGTAAATGTATGTGTAACATATGATCCTACAAAATTTGGCCCCTTTGTGATAGGAAGATCAAGCATTCCTGAGACAGGAATTTACAGTGTCTGTTGTGCGATACAGAATCTTTGGCTTGCCGCAAGGACAGAAGGTATTGGACTTGGTTGGGTTAGCATACTTTCAAACGATGATTTGAAAAAAATTCTTGAAATTCCAGAACATGTAGTACCTATTGCATACTTGTGTCTTGGCCATGTTTCAAAGTTTGCAGAAAAACCAGATCTGGAATCAACTGGTTGGCTTCCACGACTCGATTTGAAAGACGTTGTGTTTTATGAGAAATGGAACAAGTTAGACGATCCAACTTGGAATCAAATCAGAGAGATGATTGTCTCAAATCTTGATTACGCTTAAATTGTTACCAAGTTTGATTTTTGCTGGGCTCGTGGCGCAGAGTCTTATTGACGCGCAACATGGATAGCGCGGTAGCCT